>JALONW010000004.1 GCA_025454725.1 Anaerolineae bacterium | reverse complement strand
GCGCTGACCCTATATCTAATCCCCGCAAGGCCGCCCATGACCCGCAACCAGACCCTTGCCGCGCTGACCGCCGTCCTGCTGTTGGGTGTGCTCATCCGTGCCGTCAACCTCGGCGACCAGCCGCTGTGGACGGACGAGGGCTTTTCCGGCATGGCCGCGCTGCACCCGGATTTATTTACCGTGCTGCTGCGCGATGTCCACCCGCCGCTGTATTTTGTCAGCTTGCGCGGCTGGGCAGGGCTGGCGGGCGTGACTGAGCTGGCGCTGCGCTGGTTTACGCTGCTGCCCAGCATGGTCAGCATTGCGCTGATGGTCCCGCTGTCTCGGGAGGCGGCGCGTTTGCGTGGGGGACGGGTGGCGTGGTCATTGCCACTCATCGCCGCGCTGCTGATGGCCGTGGCTGAGATGGAGTTTTACATCGCGCAAGAGGTGCGGAGCTACAGCCTGCACGTGATGCTGGGCATGGCGTCGATGTGGGCGTTTTTGCGCTGGGCGCGCACCCGCCGCCGGTCGATGGCCGCCGCGTGGGTCCTCATCCTGACCGCGCTGGTCTACACTCACTACCTCGGCGCATGGATTGGGGTGGTGCAGGGCGTGTACGCGCTGATGTTCTTGCGCGGGCGGCAGCGCTGGACGGCGGTCGGATTACTGCTCGTCCCGCCGTTATTATTTTCGCCGTGGTTGTTCGGGATTGTCTTACCCTATCAGGTGGGGAAGGCCGAAAGCGACGCGATTATCGACCCTTCGACGCCTGCCACGCTGTTCGGCTACGCCCGTGACTACCTGACCGGTCAATGGGCGCTGATGCTGGGCTTATTGGTGACGGGATTGGGCGTTGTGCGCGCCGGTCGCTTTAGGCTCGGTCAGCCGTGGCAGCTTCCCGCGCTGCTGCTGATGTGGGTGATGATTCCAGTCGCACTGACCGCCGTCGGCAACCTGCGATTTTCGGTGATGACGGTCTATCGCATCTCGCTGATTACCCCGGCGCTGGTGCTGCTGTGGACGTTCGGGCTGGTCAACTTTCCGCGCACGACCCACGCCTTCCTGCTGCTGGCGGTGGTCGCTTACGGCGTGTTCACGGTCGATTTCTACCGCATCAAATTTCCAGAGCGCGACTTTGCGGCGCTGGCCTCGCAGTTTGCCCAGCCGGGTGACGCCGTGCTAATTGACCTCAAGGGCGCGGACTTTTCGCCGTATTACTACCTCAGCCGACAAGTGCTGCCGGGCGTGTCGGTCTTTTCGCTGCGCCAATACGCCATCTGGGACTCGGCGGGTTTGTATAACGTCGTGCTGCCGCACCTGCACGCGGCGAGGACGGTCTGGATTCTGCGTTGGAACGATGATTCGGTGGCATTTGACCTCGTGGGACAGGGCGGCCACGTCCGCACGGCGCGCCGCCTGATGGTCTACGAAAACGAGCGCCTCGAAGCCCACCGTTTCGACCATCCCAGCGTGTTTGGGGGGCTGGACGGTGCAGCGATGGTAACGTTTGGGCCGCTGGCGCTGCGCCACGCCGAGTTTGACCCGTCCACGCTGCGCGCCGATTTGTGGTGGTCGCTGGATGAGGCGATTACCCGCGACCTGACGACCTCGGTCATCGTGCTGGACTCCGCCGAGCGGGTGGTCGCCCAGTATGACTCGATGCCGTTTCTGGCCGAGCGCCCGACCAGCACATGGGAGGCCGGGCGCGTGATGTATGAGCCGAAGCCGCTGGCCTTGGCCGACGGACTGGCCGCGCTCCCGCCCGGCGACTACCGCGTCGGGGTGCAGGTCTACGCTTTCACGCCCGATATGCAGGTCGAGCCGTTCGCGCCGTCGGTGGGCGACCAGCCTTACTATCCGGTGCTAGATTTCACTTTGTATTAAGAGGGCTAGGGTGCGCCGCCCATCAGCGGTATACTAGGGGAAGATGTGTATATAGCTCATATACCACCCACAGCTACACCCTTCTTTACCCACCCCGACCCACCGGAGGTCTTTTTAGATGAAAGCGATTATCCTCGCCGCCGGACAGGGGACGCGCCTGCGCCCCGTCACGCTGACCATGCCCAAGCCGCTCGTCCCGGTCGCCAACCAACCGTTGATTGCCTTCGCCATTGACATGCTCAAGTCGGCGGGGTTGACCGAGGTCGGCGTCATCGTCAACACCCTCGAATCGCCCATCGTCACCGTGTTGGGCGACGGCAAAGCCTTTGGCGTCAACATTACCTATCTCATCCAGAGCGAACAGCGCGGGCTGGCACACGCCTGCGGCCTCGCCAAGGATTTTGTCGGCGATGAGCCGTTCGCCATGCTGCTGGGTGATAACATCTTTCAAGACAAGATGACCCAGATGCTGCTCGATTTCCCCGGTTCGGACAGCGAGGCCAGCATCGCGCTGGGCGAAGTGGCCGACCCGACCCGCTTCGGCATCGCGCAGGTTGAGGGCCATAAGGTCATGGGCGTGGTTGAGAAGCCCAAGAACCCGCCCAGCAACCTCGCCATTAGCGGCGTGTATCTGTTCCGCAAATCCATTTTCGACGCCATCGCCAACATCAAACCATCATGGCGCAACGAGTACGAGATTACCGACGCCATTCAGTACCTCATCAGCACCGGCAAAACCGTCTCGCATTACACCATCTCTGGCTGGTGGATTGATGCGGGCAAGCCCGACGCCATTATCCGCGCCAACGAGCTGGTGATGGGCGACATGCCCTACACTCCGCCGCTGGAGGGGGAGAGCATCGTCAACTCGCAGGTGTCGGCGCGGGTGGTGTTGGGCGAGGGCGCACAGGTGATTAACAGCGTCATCCGCGGCCCGGTGGTCATCGGCGCGGGCGTCACCATCCGTGACAGCTACGTCGGGCCTTACACCGCCATCGGTGACCGGGTGGTGTTGGAGCGCAGCGAGATTGAAGCCAGCATCGTGATGAAGGACTGCGTGATTCGGGGCATTATCGGGCGAATCGACAGCAGCTTAATCGCCGACGGCTCGACGGTCGAAACCTCTAACATGACTGTGCCGGTCGTCCATCGCTTCATCCTCGCGGAAAACAGCTACGTTCAGCTTTAGGTTTAACGTCATCCCCTAACCCTCTCCATCGGAGAGGGTTTTTTAATGCGATGAGCCGGCATTACGCTCAGGAAGTAAATTTGGGTGTCCGCCCCGACTGGCAACCTGATGGATGTATCGCCCAATCCCGATGGTCTGAACGGCGAGACGACGACTTAGGCGTAAATAAAGCCAAGCAAACAACCTGAAACCCCCATACCCAATGAGCGTACCCAGCACATTCATCATCACATCGTTGATGTCGATGGCGCGGTACGGATATTGGAGGATAAGCCCAATGACGAGTTGAACAGCCTCTATCCCGAATCCGCCGATGAGAAGTATCCAACCGAGGTGCTTTGGTTTCACGGGGGCCACAAAACTCACACCGAACCCAAACGGCACGAGCAGCAGGATATTGAGCGCTAAATGTTCGATGATACTACCCATCCCGGAATATGGACTGAAGTTGAAGGGGATGAGGTTAACGCCGCCCATAAACGAGCCATCTCTCATCGCATCGGCAAAGCCCCCGCTGACGTGCATGGGAAAGAGCGTCAGGCTGGCGACGAACAGCAGATAAACGCCGAAAATGGCCGCACATAACACATAAGATAAGCTGCGCGTTCTGATCCACAACAGGGCTAAAAGAAAAAACAGTAAGCCAATGGCGTAGTTGGTGACGCTAAACCCGCTGGTGGCACCATAGATGGTCATATTTAATCGCATTGATGATTCCTGTTTTTACATTTTGAACCCAATAGAAAAACAGCCAAATGGATTTAAGACCAGAAGAATATCCTATAAAAATCTACACCGATAAATAATCAAAAAGTGTCGAATCAGAAATCAGGACGGAATTGTCTCCCTGCTCACTGATGTCCACATTTTCTACAGTGGCTCTTTCAGTCTTCCCCAGAGTGAATTTGCGAGAATTGTGCATCTTACAACCTATGATACGAGTGCCTAAAAAACGTGTTTCAGACCAACTTGCTTCTCTTAAATCGCATTCTATTATTCCGGCGAATTGAAAATCTGAACCATCAAATGTTGCACCGGGAGCTAATACCCCATAGAAACCCACTTTACGCATAAAACACTTTCTAAAAGTGGAGTCTCGAATTTCACAATCTAAAAATTCTGTTTTTACGAAGTTTACATTTTCGAATAGACAACTTTGAAAGACACATTTGATTAAATATGCCTCCCAAAA
This sequence comes from Anaerolineae bacterium, assembly GCA_025454725.1. GTDB lineage: Bacteria > Chloroflexota > Anaerolineae > Aggregatilineales > Phototrophicaceae > Flexicrinis. The sequence continues at coordinate 22,515 of JALONW010000004.1, read as the reverse complement.
GTCACCATCTATAAAAACACAGTCTTCAAAAACACAGTTTTCAAAATAAGAAAACACAAGATCTCTAGCGCTCATCTGAGCGCCTTTGATCGTTGAATTTTTAAGGTAAATTCTATCTTCTCTTTTGCTAGAGTGAAGAGACTTTTCATGCTTTTGTACCAGATCGTTAAATTCATCTTGTGTCAGGGTCGTCATTGTCATGATAAGCGTTGCCTGTTTTGGAGAAATTTATACACCGCTTCGTAAAACGTTTCACGTTGTATCGGCTATTATAACCGCAAAGCCAACGGCTTTCGCAGCTGATGGTCAGCATAGCAGACGATTCCCCACCAGCGGGTATAATCTCACCAGACTATCCCACCCCTTAGGAGAATTTTTACCATGCCTTTGACCAAACAGCAGTTAATCGAAAAATTGACCGACGCCCGCGCCTACCTCAACCGTGTATTTGACGCGGTGGGCGACCGCTGGGACGCGCAAATCTACAGCGACGGCCTCCAGTGGACGGCGCGCCAGATTGCTGTCCACCTCGCCGAGGCTGACCGGGGTCACAATGTGCAGGTGATGGGCATCTCGGAAGGGCGCGAGGTCATCCCGCCGGATTTCGATGTCGAGCGCTTCAATAAGCGCACCACCGAGAAGTTCGCCGAAAAATCCGCCGAGCAAGCCCGCGCTGAGTTAGAGGCGAACCGCGCCGAGCTGCTGGTGTGGCTGGAGTCGGTCGATGATGCCAAGCTGGATATTGTCGGGCGTCATGCCTCGCTGCGGATGATGGCGGTGCGCGACATCCTGCGCCTGATGACCCTGCACGAGAAAGGACACGCCGATGACATCGTGAAGGCGCTGGGCTTGGCGGTTTAGATTGGCGTAGATGACTTGCGCAAATAGAACAAATACTCTATACTTATACAGGTGGCCGAATTGCGGTACACTCTAGTTCAATGACACATAACCATACGACGAAGGACGCCACACATGGCCCCAAAACGTAAACCTAAAACTGATTTCGACGGGATGCACGACGACGCGCAGCCCGATGAAGGAAAAAAGAAGGCGCTTGAAGCCGCGCTCGGTGAGCTGACCAAGCGCTTCGGCGATGGGACGATTATCGCGCTGGGCGACGCCACCCACATGGTGGTTGAGACCATCCCGACCGGCTCGCTGACGCTGGACATCGCGGTCGGCGTGGGCGGTGTGCCGCGTGGCCGCATCGTCGAGATTTATGGGCCAGAATCCAGCGGTAAAACCACGCTCTGCCTGCACATCGTCGCTGAGGCGCAGAAGCGCGGCGGCCTGACCGCCTTTGTCGATATGGAACACGCGCTCGACCCGACATACGCCGGTCGGTTGGGCGTGGACCTCACGCGCTTGTACGTCAGCCAGCCCGACACGGGCGAGCAGGCGCTGGAAATCACCGAGACGCTGGTGCGCTCCGGTGCATTTGACGTGATTGTCATCGACTCGGTGGCCGCGCTCGTCCCCCGCGCCGAAATCGAAGGCGAAATGGGCGACAGCCATGTCGGTATACAAGCGCGCTTAATGTCGCAGGCGCTCCGCAAGCTGACCGGGGCGATTAAGTCGTCCAACTGCGTGGTGCTGTTCACCAACCAGATTCGTGAGAAGGTGGGCATTATTTACGGCAGCCCAGAAACAACCCCCGGAGGCCGCGCCCTGAAATTCTATGCGACCGTCCGCTTTGACATCCGCCGCATCCAAGCCATCAAGCAGGGCGGTGAGACCATCGGTAACCGCACCAAGGTGCGCGTGACCAAGAACAAGGTCGCGCCTCCCTTCCGCGAGGCCGAGTTTGACATCATGTTCACGCCGGAAGAGGCGGGCATCAGTAAGACCGGCGAAATTGTGGACCTCGGCGTCGATTTGGGCATCATCGACAAGCGCGGCGCGTTCTTCCGCTACAACGAGATGATGCTGGGTCAGGGGCGCGAGAACAGCAAGGGCTTCCTGCGTGAGAATCCCCACATCGCGCTGGAAATCGAGGAGAAAATCCGGCAGAGCAACGTCAAAATCGTCAGTACTGAGGAATAAGCGACGCCCGGCCTCGACAAGTTACCCAAAACGCCCCGACAACGGGGCGTTTTTTTGTATTCCCAAAGGCGCATGTTCAGAATGGGTGAATATCTAAGGCGCAGGCGCTGTGCGCTTACTGGGCAGTGGGGGTATTTTCCTCGTCGCCGTGCTTGGGCGACAGGCGCTCTAGGCCGACCACCAGCACGAACCCGACCACGACGCAGGCTGCAACAATCAGCCACTGCGCGACGCCGAAGCCGTCACCCAAGCCCAACGTCTCGGACGTGACGCCGAGGCCGTTATTCGCCTCGATGACGATACGGCGCAGCGACCCGACCATCAGGCCGGTCAGGACGGCCAACGTCAGCGACGGGTAATTCTTGAGCGCGTAAGTAATCAGGCGGGCGATGCTCAACAGGCCGACCACCGCACCCAGCGCTACCGCGCCCAGTGTCACGAGGTTCGCGCCGACGTCATCGGTCAGGTTGGCGACAGCGCCCAATACGTGGTCATACTGCCCCAGCACGGTCAACACATATGAGCCAGAGATGCCCGGCAGAATCATCGCCATAATGGCGACAATGCCGCTGAGGAACAGCGTGAGGGGGTCATGCGGGGCATTTTGCAGGCTGTCCGAGCCGACCAGCCAGAACGCGAACACCGCGCCAATGACAGCCGCCGCAATGGTGCGCGGCGTCCATGTAATCTGGCGGCTAACCAGCACAATCGACCCCAAGACCAGCCCGCCGAAGAACACGAACAGGAAGGTCGGCTGGGTATCGAGCATATTCTTGAGGAAGCGCGACAGCAGCACGAACGCCAGCACCGTCCCAACGCCGAGCGCAATCAGGAAACGCAGGTTAATGTGGTTGGCGAGTTCTCCGAACTTGCGCCCGATGAGCAGGCGGATGGCCGTCCCGTTTATGGACTTGATGGTGTTGAGCAGGGTTTCGTAGATGCCCATGATGAAGGCAATCGTGCCGCCCGATACGCCGGGGATGAGTTCAGCAATGCCCATGATGAAGCCGGTGAAGCCGATGCGGGCATATTGGCCGGGCGTGCGCGGGTGACCGAGGTCGTGTTGTTCCATGATGCTTGGGGGTTCCTTATCGGTTTAGAAGTCGGACGGTTGTGGAGGCTATCATCCCCTCATCTGACACTAACGTCAATGGTGCGCGGCCTACGACTCCCCGCCAGCGCACCGAAAATTCAGCGTATACAACCCCCGCCCAATCGCCTACACTTTTTTCCATGTGTGGGCTGGCTGCTGCCGCCCTAACCTGTCTAAGACCGCGAAAAAAGGGGAAACCCCAACATGCAGCTTACTGATGCCCTGATGATTGTCGTCCGCCGCTGGTGGGTGGTGCTGCTGCTGGCGCTGATTGCAGCCGGCAGTACCTATCTGCTGTCCAGCGCGCAGTCGCCAGTCTACCGTGCCACCCAACTTGTGCTGCTCCAGCCGTCGCGTTCCGACTTTGGCCTAACCGAGGCCAGTCGTATGCTGCTCAACCCGCTGGTGGTCTACCTCGATAGTTCACAGATTGCCGCGCAGATTATCGACGACCTGCAACTGCCGTACACCCCGGAAGACCTGATGGGGCGCAAGACCATCGCGCCCGACACACTGCGAATGGTCATTCAGATTGACGTAGACCTAGAGGATATGGCCGCTGCCGAGGCGGTGGCGCGGGCGTGGGGTGGGGTGCTGGTCGAATATCGCAACCAGAAGAACCAAGAAGCTGCCCGCGAGGACCGTGTGCTGGCCGTGCTGCCCGATGTGCCGGTTATCCAGCAGATTGCGCCACAAGCGCTGCTCAACACCGCCGCAGCGCTCATCCTCGGCCTGATTTTGGGCATCGTGGCTGCGTTCGGGGTCGAGGCGGTCGAGCGATTGGTGGTGCGCCGCCGCGCTGACCTCAATCAGCTTACGCTTCCGGTGTTGGCGTCGATTCCGGGCCGGGATTAGCCGGGGCGGGGCTTGGCCGCCAGCTCAACCAGACGAGGATAATCACCCCGGCGACAATCGCGTGGTCAGCGAGGTTCGAGACGTTGGAGAACACGCCGGGGATGCGGTAATTGATGAAGTCTACAACGTGACCGTACTGGATGCGGTCAAGCACGTTGCCCAGCGCGCCGCCCATCAGCAGGCCAAACCCGATTCGCTGTGCCCATGCCCCGGCGGGGCTGCGCCCGTGCATGAACAGTAAAATTACCACGACCACCACCGCAATGATGCTGAACAGGTCACCCGCCCCGCTGAACATACCAAAGGCCGCGCCGGTGTTTTGGCTGCGGACAACCCGAAAGAAGTCGCCAATAGCTGGAACCGGGATGATGGTTTCGCCGGGGTAGAGCCGGGTGACAATGACAGTCTTGGTCAGTTGGTCCACGGCCAGCGTGACACCCGTGAGGGCGGCCAGCGCCAGCCAGTGTTTGAATAGGGGCTTGGGCATTGGTCTACCACTTCCTTTTCGGAGACAATTTGTCCCATCATACCGCCATCGCGCCGCGCTTGTCATGGGTGGGGCGGTGGGTAGCGTTTTGGTTTGAGGATAACGCCCGCCCATCGTGTATGATGAACGTGCGAATAAACCGTGTTGGTTAGGCCGAGAGTAGTGCATTATGGCTCATGTCATCTTCAAGCGTGAAAACTGGTCCGCCACCGGCTTGATGCTGCTGATTGTGGTGTTGGGGGCGTATTTCCGCTTCAACGGCCTCGGCTGGGACGATTACACCCAGTTCCACCCCGATGAGCGCTTCATGACCGGCTATATTGGCATCCAGCTTGGTCGCAACTATGCCTCTTTCAGTGACGGGAACGAGGCCGTGCAGGAAGCCTACTGCCGTGAGGCCTATCCCGACACCAACGGCGTCGGCGGCTACTTCGATGCGCGCTGCTCGACCATGAACCCGCACAACCTCGGCGCGGGGCATTTCGCCTACGGCACGCTGCCGGTCTTCACCGCGTATTGGTTCGCTACCTCGCTGAATACCATTTACGGGACGACTGATTACACCGCCTACGACGCTTTCCCGCTGGTCATGCGCTCGCTCTCGGCGCTGTACGACACGATTACCATCCTGATTGCCTTTGGCATCGGGTTTGAGCTGCGCGGCAAGTGGACGGGGGTGCTGGCGGCGGCGCTGTATACCGGCGCGGTGCTGCCCATCCAGATTGCCCACTTTGGGACCGCCGACGCGATGGCCGCGATGTGGGTCGGGCTGACGCTCTACCTGTGCCTGCGAATCCAGCGCACTGGCAGTGTCAGCGATTACCTGTGGGCGGGGATGGCCTTTGGCGCGGCGCTGGCGAGCCGGTTTAACGTCGCGCCGCTGGTGCTGTCGATTATGGCCGTCTCTGGTGTGCGGATGGTCACGCTGTTCGCGCCGGGTCTGCCGGGGCGTGAGCGCGCCCTGATTTTCTGGCGCGAGTTTGGCGGCTTGTGCCTTGCAGGCTTCGCCACGCTGTTGATTTTCCGCATCTTCAACCCGTATGCCTTCATGGGGCCGGGTTTCTTCGGGCTGATGCCCAACCTGCGCTGGATTGAGGACCTCGGTCAAGCGCGCTACGAGACCTCACCGGCCAACAGCGCGCCGCCGCAGTGGCAGTGGGTGGGGCGCGTGCCGTATTTGTTCCCGTTCAGCAACATGGTGCTGTGGGGGATGGGTGTGGCGTTTGGTGCGGCGGCGTGGGTCGCCACCGTGTGGAGCGCGGTGCGCCTGCTGCGCGGGCGGGTCGGGTCGCTGATTACGCTGCCGCTGCTGGTCTGGATTGCGGTCTATTTCGCGTTTGTCGGCGGCAATTTCGTCACCTCGATGCGCTATTTCCTGCCAATGTACGCCGCGTTTGCGGGCTTGGCCGCCTACGGGTTAATCGGCGTCGTGCTGTGGTCGAAACGGGCAGCGGCGCAGAGCGTCATCCCGTATCGGGCGCGCCGACCGTTGGCCTATGGCCTTGTGGCGGTGGTGGCCGGGTTTACGCTGCTGTGGGCGGGCATGTTCACCAACATCTACCGCAACATGGCGACCTTCACGCAGGCCGGTCACTGGGTCTGGGAGAACCTGCCCGGCGATTTCGCCATGCGGATTGACGGCGCGCCGGAGGGGACGCCCCTCATCAACATCGCCATGACCAACTCGTTGGGGACGGCCAACGTCAATATTTCCAACGCCACCCAAATCCACCCGTCCTACCCGCAGAGTGCGCTGTTTACCCCCGGCGTATCGGGTGAAATTTCGGCCATTGACGCGCCGCGCATCGGCGACTATCAACAGGACAACGGCTCGACCTCACTGCGCGTGTGGATTATCAACCCGACCACCGGCGATATGCTGGTCGATACCGTGCTGACCGACGACTTCGACTATGACCCGAACCGCGTGGGGCGCGGTTACACACTGCCCATCGACCCGCCCATCACGGTCGAGGCCGGGACGACCTACCAGTTCAATGCGCAGGTGGTCAGCGGCGGCCCATTGGTCACCACCGGCACGGTGATGGCGTGGGAAGGGGCGTGGGATGAGCCGGTTCCGCCGCAGGTCTGCACGCTGCCGGTCGGCGTCACGTTGGCCGATTCGCCGCGCTCTGGCCTGCTGGGGCCGCAGGAGTGCCGCAAGCGCAACACCACCTTCACCCTCGTCACGTCTATGCAGTTGGACATCGTGAATGAAGACGAGGACGCCAAGCGCGATAACATGGTGCGCGTGCTTGACCACGCCGATTACCTCATCATTGGGACAAACCGGCGCTATGACAGCCAAAGCCGTATCCCGCTGCGCTGGCCGCTGACCAACCGCTACTACGAGGCGCTGTTCAGCGGGGAACTGGGCTATGACCTTGTGGCCGAGTTCCAAGAGACCTTCGAGCTGGGGCCGCTGCGCGTCAGCGACCAGCACCTGCCATTTTACGACTCTCCCGCGTGGCTGAACGAGTTTGAGGCCGAAGAAGCCTTCCACGTCTATGACCATCCGGCGGTGTTCGTCTTCAAGAAGCGCGCCGATTACAGCTCCATCAACACGCAGCAGGTGCTGGGGGCGGTGTCGCTGGTCAGGGCGACTTCGGCGGATTCGGGGGAGCCGAACGCGACGGTGTTCGGCCCGGTGGTCTGGGATGTGCAGACCGCGCACACCACTTCGCCGACCGCGCTGACGCTTCCGGCGGCGCTGGACGATATACAGCGGGAAGGCGGCACATGGTCAGAGCGCTTTGACCGGGACAGCGCCGTGAATACCAACGGCGTCGTGGCCGTGCTGACGTGGTACGCAGTGGTCTGGCTGTTGGGGATAGTGGTCTGGCCGGTGCTGTATCACGCGCTGGCTGGCCTGAGCGACCGGGGCTACGCCGTCAGTCGTTATTTCGCCATGACGCTGGTCGGCTTCATCGCATGGGCGGCGTCAAGCAGCGGGGCGTGGCCGCTGTGGCACGCGGGTGGACTGTGGGGCATCACGCTTGTGTTGGGGCTGATCTCCGCGTTCATCGCCTACCGCAGCCGCGCCGGGCTGGTTAATTTTGTTCGCGCGCGCTGGCGTCTGCTGCTGACCATCGAGGTGCTGACGGCGGGGTTGTTCGTCGTCATGCTGCTGGTGCGCCTCAGCAACCCCGACGTATGGACCATCGGTTACGGCGGCGAAAAACCGATGGACTTCTCGATGTTCAATGGCGTGCTGCGCTCGACCGTTTTCCCGCCCATCGACCCGTGGTACAGCGGCGGCTACATCAACTACTACTACTTCGGCTACGTCGTGGTCAGTGTGCCGACGCTGATGCTGGCGGTGGTGCCGGGGATCGCCTACAACCTGATTTTGCCGACCATTTTCGCGGCGGCGGGCGTGGCGGCCTTCAGCGCGGCCTATACGCTGGTCGATTCGTGGCGGGAGCGCCGCGCCGACGCCCTGCGCCCCGTCCCGAAGCGCTTGGGTAACCCGATGGTCGCGGGCATCACCGCACTGTTGATGGCGGTGGTGCTGGGAAACCTCGACACACCCCGCGTGCTGCTCAACGGGCTGGCGCGCATGGGCGGCTACAGCGACCAGATTACCCTTCAACGCTTCCTAGAGGAGGAGGCGACCGAGGCCAACGGTGGTATACCCCTAAGCACCGAGCAGTTCGTCCAAGTTGCCGAACGCGCCGCCGACCCGTCGTTCGTCGATAACGTCCGCTATGAGCTGTTCATTGGGTTCGACCAGTGGCGCGCCGTGTGGGATGGTCTGTGGCTGTTGAGAGAGGATCCGCTGGCGGTGGGCGCGGAACGCTGGTTCTGGGCCCCCAGCCGCGTCATTCTTGAGTCAGTCGGCGGCGGCGCGATTAACGAAATGCCGTTCTTCACCTTCGTCTATGGCGACCTGCACGCTCATATGATGACCATGCCGCTGATCTTGTTCGTCTCGGCCTTCGTCGTCAGTGAGGTGCTGCTGGCCGGGCGTGAACAGCGCCGCTGGATATGGCGGATGGTCGCGGTCGTGCTGGCGGGCGGGTTGGTCGGACTGCTGCGCGCCGCCAACACATGGGACTACCCGACCTATCTAACGCTGGGTGTCGCAGGGCTGGGCTACGCCGTTTGGATGCGCTGGCGGCGCATCGACCGCTGGTCACTGCTGGATATGTTCGTGACGCTGGCCGCGTTCGTCGGCGCGGGTCTGCTGGCGGCGCGCCCCTATACCGAGTGGTACGCCAGCATCTACAACAGCGTCACGCTGTGGGAGGGGACGAAAACCCCGCTGTGGGCGTACTGGCAGATCCATGGCCTGTTCCTGTTCTTCATCGTCTCGCTGCTGGTATGGGAGACCGTGCGCTGGCTGCGGTCGGTCAAGGTGCGGGCGCTGGCGGGGCGCGGTTGGCTGGTTTTCGGTGGGGTGCTGTTCGGCCTCGGCGTACTGGTGCTATCGGTGTTGCTGGCACTGATTGACTATCAGGCAGCGCTGATTGCCCTGCCGCTGATTGTGTGGATTGCGGCGCTGTTCTTTCGTCCGACCCAAAGCCCAGCCATGCGGCTAGTGCTGGTCTTGGCCGGGCTGGCGCTGACCTTGACCTTCGCAGTCGAGGTGGTGGTATTGGCAGGCGACAGCGCACGGCAGAACACAGTCTTTAAGTTCTACATCCACGTTTGGATGCTGTTCAGCGTGGCGGCGGGCGCAGCGGCGGCGTGGCTGCTGCAAGCGGCGGAAGACTGGCGCAGCCGAGTCGCCATCCCGTGGTATGTGGTGGGGTCGGTGCTGTTCTTCTCGGCGCTGGCTTTCCCGGTAACGGCAGTACTGGGCAAGGCCAACTTCCGGCTCGCGCCGGAAATCGGGGCGACGTTGGATGGGCAGTTGTTCATGTCGGTCACCGATGACTACTACGAGGAGTACCCCAATGTCATCGATATGCGGCTGGATTACGAGACCATCCGCTGGCTGCAGGACAACGTGCAGGGGACGCCAACCATCATGGAAGGGCGCAGCCATCATGAAGGTTCCTATCAGTGGGTCGGCCGAATCAGCGTCCACACGGGTCTGCCGTCGCTGGTGGGCTGGAACTATCACCAGAGCCAGCAGCGCACGCTCCCCAATCTTGGTGATTTGGTCGGGCAGCGTGCATCGAACGTCAATGCGTTCTACACCACGCCCAACATCACCGACGCATGGCGCATCCTGATGAACTATGAGGTCGAGTATGTGGTGGTCGCGGCATTAGAACGCGCCACCTACGGTGGAAGCGGCGGCCTCGACAAGTTCGACCGGATGGTGGCGGAGGGGCTGCTCGAACCGGCCTACACCAATGCCGATGGCCTGACGCTGATTTACCGCGTACTGCGCGACCAAAACCCCGGTATGTTCGTTTCTACCGCGTCGGTGGGGGATTGAGGGGGTGGGCATACCCCCCATCCCCTAGCCCCTTCCCCCACAAGGAGGGAAGGGGGAATCTAACTCGACATTGATGGGAGGTTTTGGCATGACAAAAGAATTTAAGAACCCACTCCACTCAAAAATATCATAGCCGCAACACCCTTCCCCCCTCCGTGGGGGAAGGGCTGGGGATGGGGGTGAAGGGTCATCCCGAACTTTTGAATGATGCAAGATATGTTTACAGCAGGTCGTAACTAGGACAAAAACACCCATGATGGATTGGCTCGCCCGCGAGGGCTGGATATTGGCGGTATGGTGGGGGCTGGTAACGCTGGCAGGCGCGGCGGTCTGGCCGCTGCTGTGGCGCGTGCTGGCCTCGCTCCCCGACCGGGGATACCTGCTGTCGCGGGCGACGGGCGTGCTGCTGGTGGCGGTGGTTTATTGGCTGCTGGGGACGTTCGGCTTCATCCGGGCGGATGTGGGCGGCGTGACGGTGGCATGGCTGGTCGTCTTGGGGGTGTCGGTGGTGGCGCTGCGCCAACTGCCTGACCTGTCGGGGGCGCGGCAGTCGCTGGGGCAGTGGTGGCGCGACCACCGGGCGGCGGTCATCATCGCTGAGGTGTTGTTCATCGCGCTGATTGTCGGCTGGGGCGCTTACCGTGCCTACCAAAATAATCTTGCCAGTACCGAAAAGCCGATGGACTTGGCGTTTACCGCTTCGGTCTGGCGCGGCGAGGCATTCCCACCCGCAGACCCGTGGCTGTCGGGCTATGCCATCAGCTATTACTACCTCGGTTACGTGATGGCCGGGACGTTGAGCAAGCTGTCGGGGGTGTACCCCGCGCTGGGCTATAACGCTTGGACGGCGATGCTGGCGGCGCTGGCGGGTTTGACCGCCTTTGGCGTGGTCTATAACCTCGTCAAGGCGAGGCTGGCTGGAACGCTGAGAGCGGCAGGCTTCGCGCTGGTCGGGGCGGTCATGCTGGTGCTGATGGGCAATTACCAGACCGCGCTGGTCGATGTGCCGTACTACAGCGGCACAGCCTCACAAGACTATTTGAGCTTCTGGGATGTGGGTGAGCGCCAGACCCCGCGCTACAGCGCCGGTTTCACCCCCGAAAACGCGACATGGGATTACTGGTGGTGGTTCCGCAGCGCCCGCGTCATCAACGACCGAAACTTTGAGTCGTTGGGTGGTTCCTCAAACACAGTGATTAATGAGTTTCCGGCATTCAGTTATGTGCTGGGCGATAACCATCCGCATGTGATGGCGCTGCCGTTCTTTCTGTTGGCGCTGGGCGTCGGCCTGAGTGTCGCGCTCAACCGGCGCACACCGACTCTGCTGCACACCGTTTTTTACAGCGCGACGGCAGGCAGCCTGATTTTCATGAACACGTGGGACGCGCCCGCCGCGCTCGGTTTGGTCATCGCGGCGGAGGCGCTGCGCCGTCGGCACGCCAGAAGCGGTAAGCTCGATGGTGAAGACGTTTGGTACATCGCGGCTTTCGCGCTCACGCTGGTCGGCTTGGCCGTCGTGATTTATTGGCCGTTCCTCATCAGCTTCAGCTCACAGCTCGGCGGGGCGCTGCCCAATTTCTGGCACCCGACGCGCTTCACCCAGATTTTGCTCACGTTTGGTGCGCTCGTCCCGCTGACCGCACTGTTCCTCGCCGTTGAGGCGTGGCGTGGTGGTCGGGCGTTGAACTGGCGCGCTGGGTTTATCACTGGCTGGGTCGTGCTGGGCATGGTGTTGCTGGCGTTCAGCGTGCTGACGATACTGGGCATGGTGTTCCCGGTCATGCAGGGTGCAGACCAAGCGAACTTAATTCAAAACCCCGGCCTTATCAACGAGACGCTGGCTCGACGCATATCCCCCAATTATCTGCTGACGACTGTGCTGCTGGTGGCGGGGGCGGTGGTGGCTGGGGCGCGGCTGTTCGGTCACGGGGGCAAACCCACCACCGATGACGAGAAACTCAAGACGGACGGCGTGCCGGTCTCGTTGAGCAGCGGCTTCGCGCTGCTGATGGTGGGGGCGGCGCTTCTGCTGGTGCTTGCTCCAGAATGGGTGTACCTGCGTGACGTTTTTAGCGACCGCATGAACACGGTCTTCAAATTTTACTACCAAGCGTGGGCGCTGCTGGCGGTGGCCTCGGCCTACGGTCTGTACGTCACCTTTGCCGATAACGAGGGTGTGCGGAGCGTAAGCCTGCTGGTGCGTATCGTGCTTGCGCCGGTCGCGGTCATCTGCATTGGGATAGGGATGCTCTACCTCGCCTATGCCATCCCAGCGCGGGCGCTGGACGAGACAGGTCGGACGGGTGGCGCGACTCCACTGGTCACGTTGGACGGTTCATCCAGCCTGAGCGCCCCCGACGACTACGCGGCTTTGGTCTGCCTGCGGGAGCTGACCGCCGGGCGCACCGACCTCGTGGTGGCCGAGACCACCGGCGGCGGCTATGACACGTATCCCGGCGGTATCGCGTCAGGCCGCGTGACCGGTGTCACTGGTTTAACGACGGTGCTAGGCTGGCAGGGACACCAAAGTCAGTGGCGCGGTGTTGGCTACCCTGCGGCGGTCGGGACGCGGGTGCAAGACCTTGAAACGCTCTACGGCGACCTGCGGCTGGACATCGCGGCGCGGGTCATCGACCGTTACGGCATTGACTATATCGTTTACGGCCCCGCCGAGCGTGAGCGCTACGGCGCAGGCGGCGAACTGAAGTTCATCGAGTCGCTGGAGGTGGTGTGCGAGGTCGGCGCGACCCGCGTTTTCAGCACGGCTGGCACATCGCGTGTATCTATAGAATAACCACCCAAAACGGCTGGTACTGCACGATTAACCACGGAGTCGGGAACCATGATTCAAAACCAAAATGCCGATGACATCGCGCTGGTCGCGCCGCGCCAACCTGACCGCGCCGACCGCGTTGGGGCGGGCGTCGTCAGCTTCCGCTGTGAGTGGGTGGCCTATGCACTGTTGGCGCTGGTGGTGTTTGCGCTACGAGTGGCCGAACTCGACACCGTACCGCCGCGCACTGGCGAGGTCACGGGGCTGTTGGCGGCATGGAACGGCGACCCGTCGCCCAGCCCGCTGACCTTCTGGGCGCAGCGCATCGGCTTTGGGCTGATGGGTGGGACGGAACTGGCCGGGCGTCTGTTTACCGCGCTGGCGGGCGCGGCGGTGGTGTTCGCGCCGCTGGCCTTCCGTCGCGAATTGGGCGCGGGACGCGCGTTCTTGATGTCGCTGCTGTTGGGGGTGATGCCGCCGCTGTTCATCGCTTCGCGCACCAGTGAAGGCATCGTGTGGGCGCTGCTGGTCAGTGCGGTGGTGCTGCGCTTGGCGCTGTGGGCGTACCAGACTGGCAGCCGGGCGCTGTGGTCGGCGGCGCTGGTCGCGCTGGCCGTCCTCGCGCTGCTGACTGACTCGACCGGTCCGCTGTTAGCAGTGATGCTGATGGTGGCGGGCGTGACGGCGGCAGGGTGGGCGCAGGCTGCTTCTGAGGAAGACCTCGACCCTGACCTCGACCATCCCGCGCCGCGCCACGGCGACCAGTTGGCCGCACAGCTCCGCCGCCTGCCGTGGGACAGCGGCCTCGCCATCGGCGCGCTGGTGGTGGTCGTGACGAGTACGCTGTTTTTTACCTTCCCCAACGGCTTCGGCAACGTCGGTCAGCTTTTGGCTGGGACGGTCGGGCTGTTCAGCAATAACCTGCCCGATAGCCCGCTGGGCGCGGCAGTGTTCCACCTGCCGCTGACCGTTGTTCTCGCAGTGGCGGGGATATGGGTGGCGACCCGCAGCGGTTGGTCGCTGGTTGACCGGTTCTGGACGGTTTGGTTGAGCCTCGCATTATTGGTATTGCTGCTGCTCCCCGGCCTGAACAACGCGGCTGCTGTGCTGCTGGGTGTGCCGCTGTGTGGTTTGGCGGCGAGCGCGCTGACCGCCGCCTTCTATACCGACCCGCGCCAATCCATTTGGGTGCAGGTCGAGGCCGACCGGGGCGATGAACTGGCCTCGCTGTCGCTGCCTGCGGCGGGGCGCTGGATTCTGGCCCCGGTGCTGTTTGCACTGCTGCTGATGCTGTCGGTGCATTTCCAGACCCTGACCCGTGAGTTTATCCAAGTCAGCGACGGGACGGTTTTCGGCTTGGTGTCGCGCATCCAGACCCGCGCCGCCAGCCCCGATGTCAATGTGGCGCTGCTGTGGGCGTTTATCGGCAGCATGTTCGTTTTGGTCGGCTTTTTCCTCGCCGCCACCATCTGGGGCAACCGCACCTCGCTTCAGGGCTATGCGCTGGGCGCACTGGCTTTCTTGGTGGTGATGCAGGTCTCGGCGGGCTGGTATACCGCCGTTTTCAATGCCAATGACCCAGTTGAGGCGTGGGACGACCCCGTGACCGGGCGCGGCTATGCCCTGCTTGACCAGACCCTAGCCGACCTGCGCCTGCGCGAGACGCTGGGCTTTCCCTATCTGCCCATTACGGTGGTGCGTGACCCCGCTACCGGCGTTAGCGAAGACGGCCTGCTGGGCTGGCTGCTCAAGGATGAGCGCATCACGTTCGTGGACAGCCTTGACGCGGCGCGCACCGCCCCGATTGTCATTGTCTCGGACGGCTATTTTGAGGACACCCTCGAACCCGACCTCGGCGGGAGCTATGTCGGTCAGCGCTTCGTGTTGGCGCGCACATGGACGCCCGCCAGCCTGCTCAACGCCGACGTGTTGGCGTGGTGGTTCCAGCGCCGCACCCGCGCCCAACCGTTCGCCAGCCAGTCGGTGACATTGTGGCTGCGCCAAGACGTGTTTGAGGGTATCCCCCTCGGCGGGAGCTTGTTGGACTGACGCAAGAACCTTACCCCACAAACCGTCTCATAACATTGAGACGGTTTTTTTGGTTTTCCACACCAAAGTGTCTAGGCCGTAGACCAAACCCGCCGCATACTACCTTTATATTCAATCTCCCGTATAAAACGGATATTCATTCAGCAGAGGCCAGCCCATGAAAGCGTTCGTCTACAGCCAGTATGGTTCCCCCGATGTCCTGCGACTGCAAGACATCCCCCGCCCGACGCCCCAGCCCGGCCAAGTTTTGGTGCGCGTCGTCGCCTCATCGGTCAACCCGCTGGACTGGCACCAGATGCGCGCCGACCCGTTCCTCGTCCGCCTGAGCAACGGTCTTTTCAAGCCCAAAAACCCCATCAGCATCCCCGGCGCAGATGTGGCAGGCGTGGTCGAGGCGATCGGCGAAGGTGTGACACGCTTCCGTCCCGGCGACGCGGTATATGGTGACGCGGGCGGCGGTGGGCTGGCGGAGTATACCTGTGTCAAAGAAAAAGGCCTCGTCCACAAGCCCGACAACCTGACCTTCGAGCAGGCGGCGGCTATCCCCGTCGCGGCGATTACGGCGTGGCAGGCGCTGATGTTAGGCGGCGAACGGTTGGACGGTAAGCGCGTGTTGATTAACGGCGCGTCGGGCGGCATCGGCACGTTCGCCATCCAGATGGCAAAGGCGTTGGGCGCGCACGTCACCGCCGTATGCAGCACACGCAACGTCGAGTTGGTGCGCGGGCTGGGCGCGGATGTGGTGGTGGATTACACCCGTGAGAACATCACCAAGACCAGCCAGCGCTTTAACCTCATCCTCGACAACGTGGGGAATTTTGGCATCGGCGACCACCACCGCCTGCTCACGCCTGATGGCGTGGGGGCAGGGGTCGGGTTTACCAGCGTCGTCAAGCTGATGGGGTTGGCGCTGGGCGGGATGTGGCTGGGCTGGCGCACCAAGCAAAAGGCCGCCCCGATGATGGCCAACATCAAACAGGCTGACCTTGAGGCCATCAATACGCTGGTTAAGGCTGGGAAGGTCGTGCCGGTCATCGACCGCTGCTACCCATTCGAGCAGACCCCCGACGCGCTGCGCTACCTAGAGACCCTGCGCGCACGCGGTAAGGTAGTCGTCACGGTCAGCGCGCCATAAACGGCGTGCTGGCGCTGGTTTGATGCGTTCATCCAACAGATTCAATCCGCTGTCCATTGCAACGGACGGGGGATAGCGGGTAAACTTAGGGGTAATCGAATCTGTTTGGGTTTCGCCAATCACCGGCGCGGGAGTATAGGAACGTGAACCGCAGAACCTTGTTGATTGCCGCCGGGCTTGCCGCCCTTGGCCTTGTTACCACCCTGTATGTCCTCGGCGGCGACGACGTGAATGGCTTTACGTTCGCGGTGGTCGCGGTGCTGTTGGCCGCTGACCTCGTGGGTGTGTATTTCATCATGCAGTATGGCCTCCAGCACGACGGCCTGCCGCACGTCGGCAGCGTCGAGGAGACCGAGTCCATTCAGAAGCTCCGCCGGATGAACGCCGAGCGCCTCGCCAAGGTCGAAGCTGGTCGCGCCCGCGCTGCCCTGACCGCTGGCAGTGCTCCTGAAGTCGCCGCTGGAGATGCGCCCGCCGCGCCCAAGCGCCAATCCTCGCGCCGCCGCGCTGCGCCCGCCGCTGAGGGTGAAGCGGCTGCCGAGTAGGCTGGGGTGCTGCGCTGCGGCGTCGATATGCTGGCGGTCGAACGGGTGCGGGCGGGCATCGACCGGCTGGGCGAGCGCTATCTGACGCGCTTTTTCACCGCCGCCGAGCGCGCCGACTGCCAAGACAAGCCCCACCGCCTCGCGGCGCGTATCGCGGCGAAGGAGGCGGTCTCGAAGGTGTTCGGGACGGGCATCGGGGATGTGAGCTGGACGGAAATCGAGGTCACGTCTGACCCGCGAGGCCGCCCTGTCTTGACCCTGCACGGCGCGGCGGCACAGTTGGCTGCCGACCTCGGCCTGACGGTCTGGGACATCAGCCTCTCACACACCGACGACACCGCCATCGCCATCGCCGTGGCGACATCGGGCTAAGAAACAAGATGTGCATAAAAACAGCCCCTCTCCACGCGGAGAAGGGCTGTTTTTTGTTGAGATACGGTCTGGCCTAGTACGCCTTGGCGAACAGCGCCACGCGGGTGGCGTCCTTGCCGGTGTAGAAGCATTTACCGGTCCCGCCCGGCTGATCGAGGGGGATGCAGCGCAGAGTCGCGCCGGTCTCTTCCTTGATTTTGCTTTCGTCGGCGCTGCCACGGGCGTCCTCACCCGCCCACCAACCGCGCGCCCAGCCGCCCGCCTCGACGACCTGTTTCATCTGGTCATAGCTGGTCACGTCGTGGATGCGGCTGTCGCGGAAGGCGGTCGCGTCGGCCAACAGGTTGGCCTGCACCGCGTCCAACAGGTCGCGCACGGCCTCGACGATGCCCGCCTGCGGCACGAAGCGCTTGCCTTCCTTGCCGGGGATGTCGCGGCGCGCCAAAACAGCGCTCCCGTTGGCAACATCTTTGGGGCCGACTTCCAGCCGAACAGGGACGCCGCGCATTTCCCAGTCGTTGAACTTGTAACCGGGGGTCTCGTCGCGCAGGTCGATGTGGATGCGGACGCCAGCGGCCTTCAGCTCGGCGGCAATCTGCTTGACAATCGGCTCGACCGCCTCGCGCTCGGCCTCGGTCTTGTAGATGGGTAGCAGTACGACCTGAATCGGGGCGACCTTGGGCGGCAGGCGCAGGCCCTTGTCGTCGCCGTGCGCCAGCACAATCGCGCCGACCATGCGGGTACTCATACCCCAGCTCGTCGTCCAGCAGAACTCAGTGACGTTCTCTTTTGACAGGTAGTTGATGTTGAACGCCTTGGCGAAATTCTGGCCGAGGTTGTGCGACGTGCCGCTTTGCAGCGCCTTCCCGTCGCGCATCATGCCTTCGATGGTGTAGGTGCGCAGCGCGCCCGCGAACTTCTCGTTTTCGGACTTCTGCCCCTTAATCACCGGGATGGCCGCCTCGTTGATGGCAAAGTCGGCGTAGATGTCGAGCATCTGCATGGTTTCAAATTCGGCCTCGTCGTGGGTGGCGTGGGCGGTATGCCCTTCCTGCCACAGAAACTCCGAGGTCCGCAGGAACGGGCGCGTCCGCAGTTCCCAGCGCACGACGTTGGCCCACTGGTTGATGAGCAGCGGCAGGTCGCGGTAGGACTGAATCCACTGAGAGAACGCCTCACCGATGACGGTTTCGCTGGTGGGGCGGACGACCAGCGGCTCTTCCAACACTTTACCGCCGCCGATGGTCACGACTGCCAGCTCCGGCGCGAAACCTTCGACGTGTTCCGCCTCGCGCTTGAGGTAGCTTTCGGGGATGAACAGCGGGAAGTAGGCGTTCTGGTGGCCGGTCTCCTTGAAGCGCCGGTCGAGTCCGTTGCGGATGGCCTCCCAGACCTCGTAGCCGTAGGGCTTGATGATGACGCACCCGCGTACCGGCGACGGGGCCGCCATGTCCGCACGATAGATGATCTCGTTATACCACTTCGAAACATCTTCGCTGAGGGGGGTGACGGCTTCTTGCGCCATAGTGGGGGTATCCTTTGTGTTATGCCGATGAAAAAGTCATGAAAGGGTCTTGTCTGGCCTGATTATACGAGTGTCCGTGAGGTTCGGGTAGCGCAAAAGCTGGGGGGATGCGGCGTATGGCAAGCGTTGAGGGGGCGCGGGTTAGCTGTCCAGCGCGGCGGGGTAGACTCAATGATGTCGGTTTATCAGGAATAAACAGAATGCCCAAAACCCTATCATGGACGTGGATGGCCGTCGTTATGGTGGCGCTGGCGGTGATGATGATTCCGGTGGTTTCGGCTCAGGACGCATCAGATGAGGATGTAACCTACATTCTTGAGTTGGCTTGGAGTCCCAGCGGCGACAAAATAGCGGCGGTGGGTGTATACCCCGGAACGATTAGAGATGACGGGATGATCCCAGATGATGTGTATGGGTATATCCATGTGGTTGATGTCTTTACGGGGCAAACTATTTTCACGAGTCAACCGCCCTCGGCTTTTACATCCGCTGCGTGGTCGCCTGACGGGACGAAAATTGCCTTGGGAAGTTTTGATGGGACGGTGTGGATTGTTGACGCATTGACCGGGGAAAGAATCATAAATCTATTTGGACATCAATCGACAGTTACAGGTGTCGATTGGAGTAGTGATGGAACAAAAATTGTCAGCAGTGGTAATTGGGATGAACTGGTTATTTTGTGGGATGCGGTAAATTACACGTTGATCTCTCAATGGCTAACCAATGCACATCCAAATGCGATTACGTTCGGCACAGACGACCAAACTATTATCGTTGGAACAGAAGGCGGTTTATATCATTTTCCGCTAGAAACTGAACCATTCTCCCTTATACCACTAAATAAACGCCTTATCCGAGAATGGATACTCAATTTAACCCTTAGTTTAGACGGACGTTATATAGCAATCGGGACGATTGCACACACAAATTCGCAAGGTTTAAGGGATACAGCCAGTATCGTGATATATGACTTAACGACACAGGCGATTACCCAACAAATAGACTCTCCTTTAGGCTCTATCGTTGGGATAGAATGGAACATCGACAACCGTTATCTAGCTACCTTAACTGAAGATTCAAGGTTGGCTTTATGGAATGTTCAAACAGGGCAATTGACCGCTAGATACCCTACTGAGGGAGTAGAGAGGTATTACAAAGGTGGTATCACCTATAGCCCCTACGGCGGACGGCTGGTCTACGGCCAAACGGTTGACCCCGACTCAGGCACAGCCCCTTTCCAAATCATCGTCCCTGCCCCGTCACTCGACCGTCTAGCCGCGACTGCCGCGCTGTGCGTGCGTGACGGGGACGCCCGCGCCGAATCACTGATTGACAGCGTGCCGACCGTGCTGGATGATCTCCCGGCGTTTGTCGCGCAGGTCGAGGCGCTGCCGGACGGCGCCATCCCGTCCGCGTGTAAAGCTGATTTGCTGGCGGTGGCGTCGGCGCTGGGGGAATAACGCGATGGTAAAAATCATATTGTGGATATGGATTGCCGCCATTCTGATGTTATCTGTTTCCGCGAGGCACGCGCTGACGGACGACGTATTTGCGCGGGCTACCGCGTGGTCACCTGATGGGCGGTTTGTCGCCGTGGGGATGAGTGATGGGGCGCTCCACCTCGTTGATGCCGCGACTCTGAGTATTATCAACACATTCGATACGGGTCACGGGGCAGTCTTGTCGCTGGCGTGGGAAAAAACAGGTGCGAGGCTGGCTGTGACTGCTGGAAATCAGATTGTCATCTGGGATTCAGTCACTCAATCAGAACTAGCGCGTCTGAATACCGAGGCAGGTGATATTGATTCGCTGAGCTGGAGTCCTGATGGCGTATATCTTGCCAGTTCCAGTCAAAATGGGTTTCCCAATAATGTGCAGATTTGGGATATTACCGCACAACGCAAGATTTTTTCACCGGTTGTCGGGGACGTATTATCCGTTGCTTGGAGTCCTGATGGTTCTCAACTCGCCATCACCAAATTTGGCGAGATACAACTGTGGGACATTTTAGAACAAGTCCAGATCGATACCATTCACACGCCGGAATATAGTATTGATTTAGCGTGGAGTCCTGATGGTCTGTCGCTTGCGAGTGCAGATGCCTATTCTCCCGGTGAAGCGACTGTTCGCCTTTGGGACGCTCATTCCGGTCAATTATTGAGGTCATTTACCGGCCATCAGGATGTGATTACAGAGGTCGATTGGAGCACTGACGGTGAATGGCTCGCTACCTCAAGCCACGATGGGACGGTTCGCATTTGGGATACACTGTCTGGGGACACGGTGCAGCTCTATGAAGGCTTAGAAAGTTCTTTCAGTGTTACTTTCAGCCCCTACGGCGGACGGGTGGTCTATGGCCAAATGGTTGACCCCGACTCAGACGCAACCCCTTTCCAAATCGTCGTCCCTGCGCCGTCGTTGGAACGATTGGCCGCGATTGCCGCGCTGTGCGTGCGTGATGGGGACGCTCGCGCCGAATCACTGATCGACAGCGCGCCGACCGCGCTGGACGACCTCCCGGCGTTCGTCGCGCAGGTCGAGGCGCTGCCAAAGGGTGCTATCCCGCCCGCGTGCCGGGCAGATTTATTGGCTGTGGCGTCGGCGCTGTCGCCTTCGACCTCATCTCAGGCCGCATCAGATGAGGATATAACCCATATAACATCGGTGGCGTGGAGTCCTGATGGTGTAAATCTCGGTACAGCTCAAGCAGCATCGACACCAACATCTGACGAGCGATATCTGGCGAACTCGGTTTTAGATTTGGCTTGGATTGCAGAAGAAAATCAAATACTTATAGCAACAGCGGACGCGAAGATTCAGCGCATTGACTTGGATACAGAAGAGATACTGAACACCTATCAAAACCACACTTTAGACGACTTTACAATGGCACTCCAACCTGATGGTAACCTCGTTGCTAGTGCGGACGGCACAGGCGATATCCACATTTGGAACGTGCTTACGGCACAAACAATACTGCTTATCCCTGCACCAGACCTTCTTCCTGAAACAGAATTTGCCGTAACACGCCCCATCCGGGATTTAGCATGGAGTCCCAATCAAACCGAGTTTGCGGTGGTAAGAGCCGATGACAATATCATCGCCATTCACAATGTTGTTCGCGGCGATATTGTACGCACCTTGAGTGTAGGTGTGTTTCCGGATGCGATCTTTTCCCTCGACTGGCATCGTGGGCATGGTCTTATTGCTCTTTCTTCTTCAGATAATCTCATCCTTAACTCCAACACCATGCAGGTGTTAGTGACATTGGAAGACCTACCCAATACGGGGCCAATCATTGAGATAAAATGGTCGCCTGATGGCTCAAAGGTGGCAGGAGCCAGTACATCCGGTCGCGTTTTGGTTTGGGACGCCGAGTCAGGAGAAAATCTTTACATACTGGAAGCCAACAAGAATCCTATTTCTTCACTTATTTGGCATCCACTGGGGGACTATCTCGCCAGTGGTGACAGCAAGGGATTGATCACCATTTGGGAGATGGAAAGCGGAAATCTCATCGAGATGATTGAAACATCAAACGCTTGGATCAATGTCGCTTTTAGCCCACATGGTGGCAGGCTCGCCTTTGGGGGATTTCTTTCTGACGAGGTGATACCTGCATCCTCAACAGTGCCAAATACCACTACGGCGATAAGCATCCCTGCTTTTGAGGTTATTGTACCGAATTTTCTACAGGGTGAAATACTGCAAGCCATCACTGAACACTGTTTTGAATCTTCTTCGGTTGAAACGTTGAACACACTACTAAGGGATAACCAATTCTCCGCGTTCGTCGCGCAGGTCGAGGCGCTGCCAGAGGGCGCAATCCCGCCCGCGTGCAAGGCCGACCTGCTGGCCGTCGCGTCGGCGCTTGGGGAATAAGAAACAGGCGCACCGGGGCTGACCGTGGTATCTTCGGGGGCAGATGACCCACTGCGAACCGAGTGATGCCGATGGATACCCCACCCTTTGACCAACTGCTGACCCACCTGCCGATGGCGGTCGCGCTGACCGACTGTGACCTGCGCGTGCGGTACGTCAACCCGCGCTGGTTGTCGGATTACCAACTCGCACCCGAAACCGTTCTGGGCGTGCCATTGGGCGACCTGTTCCCAACATGGGCGGACGATTGGGCGCGCATCCGGGAGGTGTGCCTTGCAGGCGGCCACCACCGCGACGGGGAGGTCCCATTGCAGCGCGGCGGCGCGCCGGTCGATTGGGTCAAGCGGGAGGCGCGCCCTTGGCT
>JALONW010000164.1 GCA_025454725.1 Anaerolineae bacterium | reverse complement strand
TGACCGAACTCGATGGTTTCGGCTGGGGCGAGGGCTATGGGCTGTTCTGGGAACACGCCGGTCACCACCTCGTCGAGGTGCTGCCCGATGACCGGCTGTTGGTGTTCTGGATCGAGCGCTACCTCGCGCTGGTGGGCATGGACGAGGACGACAGTCAGGGCGGGGCGTGGCTGGTAGAGCTGGCCGACAGCCCGGTCAAAGGCGCGCTGCGACACGCACTGACCCCGCCGCCCGCCCCGCTCATCGCGGAAAAAGACCAACAGCGCATCGTCAAGCTGCTGCCGCTGCTGCTGTATCGCGCAGGGTCGCCGCTGCAGCGGGCGTTCTTGCGGATGCTGGTTAGGGGGTAGCAAAGGGCAAACACATCAAAAATAGTGAATGAGCTGCTCAAGGAAAAAATTATGCCTTGCGGCTCTGATGTGCTGGATGCGTTCGCCCTTTGACCATGTGAACCTGCGCCATTGGCTCAATTATTGGACTCGCTGTAGAGTTTCAATACATAAAAAGGAATAAGGGGGATGTGATGAAAAGGAATAGACTAGCGACGCTCATATGCGGCTTGATCCTGTCCGTCATGCTGGCGACGGGAATCACAGGATGGGCGCAGATGGATTTTCCAGCATATCTGGCCGTGAATGGCAATCTATACGTGTGGACAGCGGACGATGGGTTGGCACCGTTGGAAGCGTGCGATACGCCCGACACCCGGGTGATACGATTGTCTGCATCATCCGATGGGAGATATTTGGCTCTTAACCTCGTTTCGGAAACATTCTTCAACGAGGGCGGCGCACCCACCCCACGCGGCGATTTGTACTGGTGCGACCCAATCAACAACGTGCTGAAACCCCTCACCCAAGGGAACATGAACAACACCTCAACCGCACTGCGTGGAACATGGTCGCCCGATGGGACGCGGTTGGGCTGGAGCGAGGTCAACCCAGATTTTGAGACGGCGACCATTCGCATATACGATCCGGCGACCGATGAAATTATCACGTTGGTCGAAAGTACACCGCTTGATTACACCTGCGGTATGGGACCCACCCCACCCGAAATGTCATGGAGCAGCAGCGGCATTGCAGTCAACTATTGGATTAGCAGTGCGGACGATGTGTGTCTTTCCGAACAGATAGGTGTGTACGTGTACGACGACACCGACGGCACACGTATTGCTGATCTGCCTGTCGGTGAAATCGGTGATTACACAGCGCTCAACTCGGTCGCATGGGTTATCGGCGCAGCGGATCGTCTGCTCGTCTCGCAGCAGGATACCCGTTACCTCGTTACGCTCGACGGGGAAGTAACCTCAACCACCAACGGCTTGGAATGGGTTGTAGCGGACAGTAACGAACCCATCCGGTCCATTATTCCTTTCGAGGGGAGTGCAGTCGGGGTGTCGCCCGATGGAAGTGCGGCGCTGACACTGATTGAGACGAATCTGTATACCGTGACGAACGGCCAGATTGACGTGATCGATCTAACGACCGTCGAACCGGAGATGAATATACGGGTAGGGCAAGATATTGCGTGGGCGATGCTGAGTCAGCAGGTAAGCGCCTATGCTCGCTGTTCGCTCGTTGAACCCATCTTCTACGGAGATGACCCAGCCCGTGTGATGAGTGGAATGGGCGCGAACAATCTGCGTTTCGCGCCATTTACCGGTTCCGATGTCCTAGGAGAAATTCCAGAAGGTGGTGAAATGGAAGTCCTCTTTAGGACACATAACTGCAACGACGGGATTGTGTGGCGCTATGTCGCTTATGAAGGCGTGGCAGGTTGGACAGCGGAGTCACAGGGTTCGACGGTATATCTGGAACGGGTGAGCAGATAGAGCGTTAACTTAGTCCCACTTGTATCAGAGGGCAGCGGCGAAACCAGTTGCCCGGTGCGCTGAATCGTGGTACATACAGGGGGTGAGGTTTATCGTATGTTCCCCGGTTGAGTGACGAAGGATGTTTACCCGATGCGTATCCGTTTCGTGTTGATGCTGTGCGCCGCCGCGCTGGTCAGCCTTGCTGCCAGCGCCCAAGACCCGACCGTCCCTGTGTATACCTGTACCAACGGCGCGGGCTGCGCTGAAGCCCCAGCCTCCGGCCAACTGACCACCGCTGACGCCGAAATTTTGCTGGGGGAGGCGCAACCGTCTCCCAGCCACTACATCGCGTGTGAGGGGGTTGACTGTGCGTGGTCTGATGTGGACATCGCCGATATTGACATCACGTTTGGCGGCGATGGTACGCCGTGGGCGCAGGGCGACGAAATCGACCTCGGCCCGTTCGACCCCGAAACACCCATCAACCCCGGTGAGGGCGAACTGCCCGTCGTCCTCGACCCCTCAACCGATCGCCCGTACATTGTGACGTGTGATGGGAACAACTGCACCATCCGCCGCGCCACCATCACCTTTGACGAGGCGTCGCTGGTGTTTGGGGAAGTGCCGTCCGGCGACTCGCCGTATATCTTGTGCGGCAACCCGTGCCAGTGGTGGAGCGGCCCGCTGCCGCTGTTTGCTGTGACGTGGATTCCCGAAAGCGGCGACTGGGTGCTGACGACGGGGGAGCCGCGCACGCAGAACTGTTCGGTCAACGTTGGCCCGTCGGAACTGACCGCCATCCTCAATGAGGGGTTGGCGGCCAACCTGCCCAGCCCGCAGACCGGCTCGCTGTCGCTGATTTTCAGTGACCCGCCGCTGGCACAGGAATTCTTTGGGGAATTGGACAGCGTGGCGGGGGTCGAGTTCCGCCGCGCCGGGCTGAACACCTACCGCGCCATCCTCGACGAATCCTCGGACGGGACGACCGCCGTGGTCAGCTTCTTGGCGCTGGTCGAGTCGCCCACCCGCATCAGCGGCGCGCTGCGTGTGACGATTCGCAACGAGGCCATCGGCTGTACGGTCGTTACGCCGCTGGAATACGTGTACGCGGGTTAAGCAAAAATGGTGGGCAGGGGGCATGTTTTAGCGTCCCCTGCCCTGAAGCTTAAAACCTGTGCTGGTTGACCAAATCTCAAAAACAGCGCACGTTCTGTCCGCTGATGCCTTAATACGTATCCGGCAGGTCGTTGAGGTACAGCACGGTGTCGCCGGGCTGGAGGTTGGATTGCGTCCACGCGATGGCCTCGGATAGGCGCTCGATCGCCAGCAGGCGCTCCGACGGGAAGCCCACCGCTTTCAGCCCCTCGGCCACCGGACGGGTGCGCGCCACCCCGACCAAAATCACATCGGTGGCGTGACCGGCCATGAACTCGCCCAGCTTGCGGTTTTCCGGCTCCATCAGCTCACCCAGTTCGACCATCCCCGGCGTGATGACCACCCGCCGCCCGGTCGTGTGCAGCGACAGCGCGCGCAGCGCCGAGCGTGCGCCGATGGGGTTGGCGCTGTAGGCGTCGTTGATGACCGTAATCCCCTGCGCGGTCTGCTGCGTGACGAGGCGCGCCTCGGACGGCTTGAGCATCCGCGCGCGCGCCGCCAGCGCTTTGAGCGTCATGCCCGCGTTGAGGCCGACCGCCAGCGCGCAAAGTAGATTAGTGACGTTGTGTTCACCCGATACCGGCACGACGAACGGCTCAGATTGGCCGGTCTGGGTGTCGGTCACTGTGAAGCTCAAGCCGTCCAGCGATTCGGTGATGTCCGAGGCGATTAGGCGCACCTCGGCGGGCGGGTTGGCTGGGTCTGCCGTCTTGCTCACGCCGATTCGGGTCTGCGGGTGTCCCTTCGCCATCATGCGGCGGACGTACTCGTTATCCCAATTAAATATCCCAATCCCGTCGCTGGGCAGCGCCTGAATCAGCTCATATTTGGCGGTCATCGTGCGCTCTAGGGTCTTGAAGCGTTCGAGGTGCATCGGTCCGACCTCGGTCACGATGCCGATGCGAGGCGGCGTCAGGCTGCAAATCCGCTTGATTTCGCCGGGAAAGTACGCGCCCATCTCGACGATGAAATAATCGAGCGCATAATTGTCGGTCAGGTCAGCGTTGATGGCGCGGCTGACGCCCAGCATGGTGTTGAAGCTCTTGGGCGTCGGGTAGGTGCGGAACTGCCCACCCAACAATTCAGCGACGAAATTCTTGGTCGTGGTCTTGCCGTAGCTGCCCGTGATGCCAACCACAGTCGGGTTGATGTTCCGAATGGTCGAGCGCGCCTTGCCGACGTAGTAGCGCCGCGTCGATTCCTCGACCGGCCACATCGCCCAGTTGCCCAAAATCAGCCAGATGGGAGCCAGCAGCCATCCAACCGTGCCGCCGAGGGCTGCAAACCCGACCCGCAGGCCGGGGTTCTCGACCACGCTGAACAGTGCAAAGACCAGTGCAAAGGTCGCCGCCGCGCCGATGACCCACGCGCTGACCAGCAGGCGCTTGGCGCGGTCGGTCGGGACATAAGCCTTCTTAACCTCGACCTCCGGCGGCAGGTTGCCCCCCCGCAGCGCCGCTACCATCGCCAGCGAGGTCGGCATCAGTACGCCGCCTTCGTCAAAGAAGATGCATATCACCAGCGTCACCACGGCAGTGGTCAGCATCCGGCGCGGTAGAACGCGCTCACGGTCAGACAGCCACCACGCGGCGAAGCGGTTGGGCTTATATTCTTCAATTTGGTGGAAGCGGGCGAGCCGGTAGGTACGCCAGCCCGTCAGCAGGCTCCATACCACGGCCAACAGCACCGCGCTCAAGACATTCATGGGGATGCTCCCCCCTCAGGGTGTGTGGTGATGATGTCGGTCTCAAATCGCGGGGAAGTGTACCACAGCGGCGGCGCGCCGGTAGGGGTGAGGCTTACCCAACCGAAAGCGCGGTATACTGAGAGTTATCCCACACCATAGATGAGGTCTCGACCATGAATCCCCCTCAAAAGAAGCTCATCCGCTTGGTCTACGAAAACGGCGTGTTCCGCCCCATCGAGCCAGTCGATTATGAGGACGGCGCAGAGTTCATGGCCGAGGTATTGACCGAGCGTGAACTTGAAGAACGTCTCATCGAACAACTTTACGAAGAAGGTTTTCTTGTGCGCCCTCCCGATAGCGACAACGACGACGATTTTGATGAAGCCGCCGCGATGGAGCGTATTCGCAAAGCCTTTTCAGGCGGAAAGCCGCTGTCCGAAATCGTGATTGAAGATCGCGAGGATCGGGTGTAATGGCCTATTTTTTCGACACCAGCGCGGTAGTTAAGCGCTATATGACTGAAAAGGGTTCAGGTTGGGTAGATCGCACTTTAGAAAAAGAGTCTCCAATTTGGATCTCCAAAATTACGCTGGCCGAAATTTACTCGGTTGTTGGGCGGCGCATACGTGAAAACACCTACCCCATCGATGATTTATCGCTGTTCAGAAAGATGTTTGAACGCCACTTAGGACGCAACTACAGGCTGGTGCAGGTTACGAATGAGGTCATCACTCTTTCACAACACCTGCTGCTGAAACATCCACTGCGTGCGCTCGATTCTCTACAATTAGCATCTGCGCTCATCACTCATAAGCGCACCGACCAACTGAATACGCCTCTGATTTTCGTCTGCGCGGATGTGCGCCTGCTGACGGTGACGGAGGCCGAGGGGCTTGTCCCACTCAACCCGAACGACCACGCCTGAAAGCGCGATATACTGGCGGTTATCCTACCTCATAGATGAGAACCGCCACACCATGCCCCTCACCCTGCGCCCGATGACCGAGGCGGACGCCCGCACCATCTTACGCTGGCAGTATCCCGGCCCCTATGACTACTATAACCCCGACCCCGCCGGCCTCGTTGACGACCTCGCGCAGTTTACCGCGCCTGAAGGTGGCTATACTGCGCTGTATGACGGTAATGAACTGGTCGGGCATGTCGTCATCGGCCAAGAAGCCCGCGTTCCCGGCTTCGACTACGACGACTCAGTGTTGGATGTCGGCGCGGGGATACGCCCTGATTTGACCGGTCTTGGACAGGGTGCAGCGCGCATTTCCCAAGCGCTCGTGCTGCTGCGAGATCGTTACGCTCCCTCAGCCTTTCGCGCCACCATTGCAGCATGGAACACCCGCGCTCAAGCTGCGGTACGTCATAACGGGTTCATCGAAACAGCGCGCTTCACCAATCCCAAAGGTGTTCTGTTCATCGTTTTTGAATGCTGCCTCAACCCAAACGACCACGCCTAAGCCTGTAAAAATTTTCTCATCTGGCGCGCCAACGCCAAAAATTGAACCCGGCTATGATGGGGGTTGTGGCGAAACATGAATAAGGCATGAGCGCCATCCATCCTATTGCAGCCGTAAAGGTTCACCTAACCCATGAAACGTATCGTCCTCTTGCCTTTCTTAACCGCTACTTTGATGCTGATCCTTGCAGTAGGCAGCACTGCCGCCCAGATTGGGCCGCGTGTGGTGGCAGCGCAGAACATTGCCTTAAACCAGCTTGCGCCGATTACGAGCAGCACCCTCCCCTCATCTGGCTCCTACGCTGATGTCCGCACCAGCAACCTGCAGTTTGACAACCTCGACCCGCTCCATCCGTGTCGGTCAGGCACCCCGGATAGAGGGTCCTACTCGGTCTTCTTACGCATCATCCATCCCGGTGGTACGCTGAACATCAGCACCGCTGGCTCGAACTACGATACCGTCATGAGTGTGTTCAACGTGGTTGGGGGGCGTGCCTCCGGCGAGGCAGTCGTGTGCAACGATGACTCCGATGGCTTCACATCCGCCATCAACACGCCCGTCGCGGGCGGCGAATACATCGTCATGATTTCGCGTTTCGACACCACCTCGGCGGGCAGCGCGCTTAACTTAAGCGTGAATATGTCGTTCAGCAGCCCCAATATCCCGACCAATGACGCGCACACCGCCCCTATCCCGCTGACGGTTGGTGTTGTCACTGTACAGCCTCGCCCACACTTCTTAAGCGATAACGCCACCGACCTCAGCCTGATGGCCAACTGCGAGATGTATAACACAGCGTGGTACTCGTTCACCGTTCCAGAGAGCGGTTACTACCGCTTCGACACCTTTGGGACGAATATCCTGTGGCAGCCCAACTATTCCACCCCGACCAGCAGCATCGCCGTCCACAACACCACCCTTCCCAGCCAGCTCAGCTGTTCGGTCGATTACACCAACAATGCCGTCACCGACACGCTTTATTTTGTGGCTGGCTCAAGCTACCTTGTGCGGGTCGGTTCGTCCTACAACGTCAATATGCTCCCCGGCACGACCTACAGCATCCGCCCCATTTTCCTCGGCGGTAACCTGACTCGCAACAACGTCGGCTTCGAAAACGGCGGCACGGGCTGGACGGCCAATGGCGTCGTTGATTTCTCCGGTGGTGTGGCCAAGATGAACGCGGGCGCGACCACCAAGAGCATCGTGCAGGCGCGCAATAACCCGCCTACCTACTTCAAGCTGTCGCCTAAGGGGACGGTCTACCTGCAAGCGCGCTATACCTATAATGGAACGGCCACCGGAACCATCCGCATCCGCATCGACTACAAGGACGGCACACCCGCAACGGTGGTCAACGTGCCGATTGCGTCGGGCCTCGCCCAGAACCTCTCCGTCCCGGTTAAGCTGGCGAGCGCTAACGTCAAAAAGGTGCGCGTATACGCCATCCTGAACCCCGGTTCGGGAACTTTGGACGTCGATTTCCTGTATGCCGAGTACCGACGCGGGGTGTTCGCTGCCGTCCGTCAGGACGCCGGGCTGCTGACCCTACCCGACGCACCGGGGCAGTAACCCGCCCGTCAATTGACTGAACGAACCTCACCCCTGCCCCTCTCCCTAGGAGAGGGGTTTTTAACGCGAGGGCCGGGTATCTCGCCCTCTTTCATAGAGAGGGTGATTGGGGGTGAGGTTTCTATCCCCCAATCACGCCCAGCGACCGACCGACCTGCTCGAACGCGGCCAGCGCTTGTTCGAGGTCGGTTTGCGTGTGGGCGGCAGTGTTCATCACGCGGATGCGCGCCGCGCCCTTTGCCACGGTCGGGAAGCCAATGGCCATGGCGAACACGCGCGCCGCGCCCTTTGCCACGGTCGGGAAGCCAATGGCCATGGCGAACACGCCCTGCTCGAACAGCGCCCGGCTGAACTGCTGCGCCAGCGCCGCCTCACCCAACATCAGCGGAATAATGGGAGTCTCACTGTGGCCGATGTCGAAGCCCAGCGCCGACAGCTCGCGCTTCATCAGGTCGGCGTTGGCCCACAGGCGCTGCACCAGCTCCTCGGACTCTTCCAACAGGTCCACCGCTTCTAGGCAGGCCGCCACATCCGGGACGCTCATGGCGCTGCTAAACAGGAACGGGCGCGCGCGCTGGCGCAGCCAGTCGATGATGACCTGTTTGCCGGCCACGATGCCGCCCATCACGCCGAAGGCCTTGCTCATCGTGCCGACCTCGATATCGACCTGCCCGTGCAGCCCGAAATGGTCCACGATGCCGCGCCCGCCGCGCCCCAAGACACCCTCGCCGTGCGCGTCGTCCACCATCGACAAGATATTGTTGGCCTGCGCGATTTCGACCAGCTCCGGCAGCGGCGCAATATCGCCATCCATGCTGAACACACCGTCACTGACGATTAGGCGGCGGCCATACTCGGTCGTCTCCGCGATTTTACGGCGCAGGTCGTCCATGTCGTTGTGGGCGTAGCCGACAATGGTGGCGCGGCTCAGGCGGCAGCCGTCGATGATGCTGGCGTGGTTGAGCGCGTCGCTGAAGATCACGTCGCCTTTGCCGACCAGCGATGGGATGGTGGCGAGGTTGGCGGTGAATCCGCTTTGGGTGGTGATGACCGCCTCAGCGCCCTTGAAGGCGGCCAGCCGCTGTTCGAGCTGAACGTGCAGACTCATCGTCCCGGCAATCGTCCGCACCGCGCCGGGGCCGATGCCATATTGGTCGATGGCGCGCTTGGCGGCTTCTTTCAGGCGCGGGTGATTGGCGAGACCGAGGTAATTGTTGGCGCAGAAGTTCAGCACCTCGCGCCCATCGACCACGATACGCCCGTCCATCGGGCTTTCGATGGTGCGGATGTGGTTAAACAACCCCTGCTCGCGCAGGTCGTTCAACTGAGCGTCGAGGAAAGCGGTCTTGTCGTCGGTCATGTGGGAGTATCTCCGGTTAATCACGGTCAAAAGTTTCCTAACGCCCTACCGCACGACCTCATAGCGGCGGGCGAGGCCGTCCGCGCCGCCGGTGATGAACCCCAGCCCATCGGGGAGCCACGCCCCGGCGTTGACCGGCGCGTTATGGTCATAGAACGCAATCAACGGGTCGCCGCCTGCCAGCGCGTCATACAGGCGCACCGCGCCGTCGTCGGCAGTGGTCAAAATCAGCGCGCCGTCCGGGCTGACGCTGACCGAGGTCACCGCGCCGTAATGTTCGCCCAGTACGGCGGTCTGAACCCCATCGGCCACTGACCAGACATAAGCGGCGTTGTCGCGCCCACCCGTGACCAGCAGCGCCCCATCCGGGCTGAATCCGACGCCTAGGACCGGCGCACTGTGACCCTCTAAGGTGGCGACCACCTCACCACTGACGGCATCCCACACCAATGCGCGGGTGTCGTCGCCACCCGATGCGATGGTGCGCCCATCGGGGCTGATTGCCAGCGCCCGCACCGCCCCCTCATGCAGCGCAACCGACCCGATGAATTCAAGCGTTTCGGCGTCGTAGGTCTCGACGCTGCCGTCGGCCAGCGCCAGCAGCAGGCGCGTCCCATCCGACGAAAAGGCCGCGACTGTTACTTCAAACGGGATGCCGTTAATCACACCGGTCGAGTTGCCCGCGCTGTCGAACACCGACAGTTCGGACAGGCCCGCGATTCCCGTCGCGGCCACCACCCGCGCCCCATCCGGTGAGGCGGCCAACACTGTCACCGGTGATTCGGCCATGAAGAAATTGGCGACCAACCCGCCGTCCAGTTGGTAATACAGGCCGATGGGCGCGCCGCCCGCCAATATCAGCGACCCGCCGTCGTCGGACAGCGCCAGCGCATTGACCCCATCAAGGAACGGATACTCCAACGTGACGGCGACAGCGGGGTCGGTCAGCGCCACCCGGTCGCGTGCGATGCTCAGGGTTATTGGGTCTGGAGCGGGGTCATCAAAGCTGGCTGCGTCGAGCGACTGAGCGAACGTGCCGTCCGGTAGGCTGTAGACGCGCACCGTCCCGTCGTCGCTGGTGGTGTAGAGGGTGAACCCGTCCGCGCTGAACCGAATGTCGGTTGGCCTTCCAGCCGGTGATAGATTTGGCCGGTCTCGGCGTCCATCACCGCCACCGCGCCGGATTCACTGCCGACCACCAGCCGCCCGCCCGCCGGGTCGTAGGCCAGTGCCGTGGTGATGCCGATGTCGGTTGGGAAGGTCTGGCGCGGCGCGAGCGTGGCGGCCTCCAGCAGCGCGACTGCGCCCACATCGTCGTATAAGCCGACCGCGAGGGTCAGACCGTCGGGACGGTAGGCCACCCGCGTGAAGCCCGCGCCGAGGTCGGGGTACTCGACCAGCGCCGCGCCCGTTTCAAGGTCATAGCGGTGGACGCTGTAGAACGAGATGACCGCCAACTGCGCCCCGTCCGCACTGAAGGCGAGGTCGCCGCCGAGGAACACGTCCCCGCCGAAGGTCTCCGGCAGGTCGGGCGCGCTCAGGCGGTAGTACTGCACGCCAAACGTGCCGACCAGCGCGAAGCCCGCCCCGCCCGGCTGGATTGCGCCGCGCAGCGGGATACCCGTCCCGAAGGTCTGGACGGCCACAATCTGCCTGACGTTCTCTGGGCTGATGGGCGCAACCTGTGCGTGCGCGGTGCTGAGGACGAAAACCGTGAGTAACACGAAAATCAGCCGTGCCATGTGCGCTTCCCCCTGTGTGCCGATGGTTTTATCCCATCATAGCCGGATTCGGCGCGGCGCGTGTGAACGTTACGCTGCCTTTTAAGCAAACGGAAACTGCTTGCAACAATTTTGTGTTACCACTGCGCGCTTTCCTCAAGTACAATCATCGGTAACGCCTAGGTACGTATTAGCTCCCCTCCCAGCGGCATCCATGACTTCACTCAATGTCCTCATGCTCGAAGATAGCCCTGATGATGTCCTGCTCATCAAGCGCGAACTGACCCGCGCTGGCTTTAGGCCAAACCTCGTGGTCGTCCAGACCGAAGCCGATTACCTCGCAGCCCTGACCCATGACATCGACATCGTGTTGGCGGATTACAACCTGCCCGGCTACGACGCGGCGCGGGCACTGAATGCCGCCCGTGAACTCAAGGTGGGTGTCCCGTTCATCCTCATCAGCGGCACGACCAGCGAGGAGGTGGCGGTCGAAATTATGAAGCGCGGCGCGACCGACTACCTGCTCAAAGACCGCCTCAGCCGCTTGGGGGTGGCGGTGCAGAACGCGCTGGAAGAGCGCCAAGTCCGCATGATTGCGGAATCAGAACGCGCCACCGCCCAGCGCCTGCTGGCCCAGCTTGACCGGGAACGCGCTCTCAACGAACAGCGTAATCGTCTCGTCCAGTTTGCCACCCACGAGCTGAAGAACCCGCTGACCAGTATGATGTCCAGCGCCGAGATGCTGCTCAAGCGCGAGGACCTCCCGCCGGAGTCGCGCCGCCGCCATGCCGAGGTGGTCTACGAGGGGGTTGGCCGCCTGCTCAATATGATTAACGACATGCTGACGCTGGGGCGGTTGGACGAGGGTCTCATTGATGTGACGTTGGTGCGCGTCGAACTGGATGTCATCACGGCGGCGATTGTCGATGAGTTCCGCATCGCTCACCCCCACCAACCCATCCTGTGCGAGATTCTACCCGCCGACTACCACATCGCCGCCGATATTAAGCTGGTTCGCCAGATTATCGACAACCTGCTGGGCAACGCCATCCGCTATTCCCCGAACCGCCAGCCCATCAAGGTCGAACTGACCCGCGAGGGCGATGACCTCGTGCTGCGCGTGGCTGACCAAGGCATCGGCGTCCCGCCCGAAGACCTGCCGCACCTGTTCGAGCCGTACCACCGCGCCGCCAACGTCGGCGGCATCGCCGGGACGGGTTTGGGCTTGGCCATTGTCAAGCAGGCGGTGGTGCTGCACGACGGGCGCATCAGCGTCCACAGCGTGCCGGGTCAGGGAACGCTGTTTACCGTCGCTCTGCCCGCCATTTTTCGGCGGTAGGGGTAGGCGTTGTTTGGGGGTGATGATAAACCCTCGTCGTCATGAAGTCCCGGTTCTTTTTTTGAGTTCCGCGAGTGCTTCTCTCCCTCGCGACCAGCGTCGGGCGTATGATGGTTATTCCGCAGACCAACCCCTCAACGGAGGCCGGATGCAACGCCTAATCTACCAAGGAGACCTGTATTGGGTGCGCGTGGGGCCAAACCCTGATGTCGCGCACCCTCACGTCGTCATACAAGATGACCTGCTCAACCACAGCCGCCTTTCGACCGTGGTCGTATGCGCGCTGACCACCAACCGAAGCAAAGCCAATTTCCCCGGCACGGTCTTGCTCGACGTGGGCGAGGGCGGCCTGCCTAAACTGAGTTTGATTGAGGCCTCGAAATTGTCGTCGGTCGAGAAGGCCGACCTCGGCGCGTATATCGGCACACTCAGCCCGCAGCGGGTCGCCCAGATTTTCGCTGCGCTGCGCCTGCTGCAATCCCTCTCGTGATGCGCCATATCTTCACCCTCACCCCCGCCGCGCCGTATGATTTTGGTCAACTGCTGGCGCTGATCCGACGCTACCCCCATCCGACCACCGACCGGGTCACCGATGACAGGCTGCGCCGTGTTTTTCGCATGGGTGGATCGCTGGTGCTGGTCGAGGTGTGCGCGGACGGCGATTACCTGCGCGCCGAGGCTGCCGCGTCGGACGGCGCATACGACCCCGCCGACCTCGCCCCACAAATCGCGCATTGGCTGGGCGTTGACCATCAGCGCGCCGGGTTGGTCGCGGCGCTGGCTGACCATCCGCGCCTGCGTGAGGCACTCCTGCCGGTCATCGGATTACCGCTGCTGCGCGCCCCTGACCTGTTCGAGCCGCTGACCTGTGCGGTCATCGAACAACAGATTAGCTGGCGCGGGGCGCTGCGGGCGCAGCATTGGCTGAT
Source organism: Anaerolineae bacterium (assembly GCA_025454725.1). GTDB lineage: Bacteria > Chloroflexota > Anaerolineae > Aggregatilineales > Phototrophicaceae > Flexicrinis. The sequence continues at coordinate 8,025 of JALONW010000164.1, read as the reverse complement.
GGAATGGGCGGGCGAGGGCGTCCGGTCTGCGGATGGGGCGTGGCACGCGGCCTTTCCATCGGCGGCGCGGCTGGCGGCGGCCTCTCATGATGAGCTGCTCCCGCTGAAAATCACCCACAAGCGGATTACATTACTGCGTGGGCTGGCACAGGCCGCTGTGGACGGCACGCTCGACCTCGCGGCACTGGATGGTCTGGACGAGGCCGACCAGATGCGCGCCCTGACCGCGCTCAAAGGCATCGGCGCATGGACGGCGGCGGTCGCGCTGTCGCGGCGCTACGGGGCGGGCGCAGCCGTCCCGCTCAACGATGTGGCACTGCAAGCGGCGGCTAATTTTTATCTGTTCGGGCGCGAGGGACGGCTCCCAGTCGAGGTGTTGGCGGCGGAACTCGCGCCGCTGGGCGCGTGGGCGGGGACAGTCGCATCGCTGCTGCTGTGCCGGTGGGTGTTAGAGCGCTACTGAGCGCAACCCGCCCGCGCCGAGTGACGTATCGAGTCCCGTATCTAATCAATCCAATTTAAGGAAGGTGGTTTATGATTCGCGGTTTCTTGAATGTGCCCATGGTGGTTTGCACAGGCAACCCGTCGTTCAATGGGATTGCCAATCTGCTGGCGGCGGGTGGCGGCATCACCTACGCCATATATTTGTTCACGGTGGTGAGAACGGGGGGATAACTCAGGCCTTCTGCACCTACCATTGTTATTTTCCCCCCCAATCCCCCGACCGCAGCGACGCGACGGGGGATTTTTTTGTTCTGCCAGAACCTCACCCCTGCCCCTCTCCCTAGGAGAGGGGTTCTGGTTTGAGAGGTGGACATCTCCCCCTCTCCCCATGGAGAGGGGGCTGGGGGGTGAGGTTCAAACCCATTGTTCGATCAACTCACCAAGGAGAATCCCATGACCCGCCCACACCATCCATCCAACGCCGAGCTGCGTGAGGAGGCCGAGCGCCAACTGCTCTTGGCGACCATCCGATTGGCACGCGCCATCAACAATAAGGCCATCCAAGCGGCGACGCTGAAAGACCGCGCCGCCGCCCTCGGCGTCACGTCTGACCGATTCTTGAAATTCGCCGCCGCGCCCGATGAGTCCGATGACCGTATCCAACTGGTGTTTGAAGGGGAGGAGCCGACCGATGCCGACCACCATCACGCTGAAGAGGCCGCACGCGGGCCAGAAACCGATTTGGGAGTCAAGGTTTTGGCCTGTGGCCGACGCTTCGGCAAGACCGAGCTTGGCAAGCTCTTGATGATTGAGCGCGCCGTGCGCGGCGGTCAGTGCTGGTGGCTGGCCCCGACGTATGGCATGGCCGGGCAGGTCTGGCGCGATTTGCGCCGCACCCTCGCGCCACTGCGCCCCGACATCGATACCGACGACCGGCGCATGACGCTCCCCGGCGGCGGGATGATTGCCGTCCGCAGCGCGCACACACCCGACCGACTGCGCGGCGCGGGGCTGGATTTCGCCGTGCTGGATGAGGCCGCCTTCATGCCCGATTCGGTCTGGCCGGAAGTCATCCGCCCCATGCTGCTCGACCGGCGCGGCGGCGCGGCCTTCCTCTCGACGCCTTACGGCTTTAACGGGTTTTGGGGGCTGTATCAGCTCGGCCTTGACCCCTCGGAGCCGGAATGGGCGTCGTTCCATGCGCCGTCCAGCGCTAACCCACGCCTCGACTCCACCGAAATTGAGGCCATTCGCCGTGTGACGCCAGAGCGCGTTTTCCGCGCCGAATATCTGGCGGAATTTATCGATGATGCTGGGGTGGTGTTCCGCGAGGTCGGTCGGCACGCTGCCGCGCCGCTGGCTGATGATGGACAGCCCCGCGAGGGGGGGCGCTACATCGCCGGGTGTGACTGGGGGCGCGTGGACGACTATACCGCCGTCGCGGTCATCGACGCCGACAGCGGGCGACTGGTGGCGCTCGACCGCTTCACCGGCGTGGGCTGGGCGGTGCAGCGCGGACGGGTGTCGGCGCTCTGCCAGCGCTGGAACGTCAGCGCGCTGTGGGCGGAGGAAAACGCCGCCGGGTCGGTCAACATCGAGGCGCTGCAAGCCGACGGTCTGCCCGTCCGACCGTTCGTGACCACCTCGCGCAGCAAACCCGCGCTCATCGACGGGCTGGTGGTTGCGCTGGAACGCGGGGAACTGTCGCTGCTGGATGACCCGGTTTTGCTGTCGGAACTGTCGGCCTACCGCCTGACCCGTTTACCGGGCGGCGGATACCGGTACAGCGCCCCACCCGGCGGCCATGATGATACGGTCATCGCGGTAGCGCTGGCGTGGCACGGCTCGCGTCAAGGCCGTGTCGGGATTGGGTGGGGGTAGAGGGTGTGGTGGAGGCGGACAGGGCATGCCCTGTCCGTACGGCATGGATGATCGTGCGCCGTTTTGTATTTGCGCGTGAGAAGGTTTCTTCCCGTACGGACAACACCTGTGTTGTCCGCCTCATACCCGCCAATAATGATGGACCTGAATTTCCCAATTTGTATGCCAATATCATGGCATGCTAAAATTTTTTACCACGCTAATTGTGGTGGGTGATTTACAGGATAAAAAATGATGAGGCAGCGCAAATCACCGCGCCTAGCAGGGTACAATTACGCGCTGCCGGGTGCATATTTCGTGACCATCAACAACAAAAATAGCGGGATGTGGTTTGGAGAAGTAATCGGCATAGACTTGATGACCAACCGTTATGGCTCGATTGCCAGCGCGTGTTGGTCATCTATCACTGAACATTATCCTAACGTAACCCCTGATGTATTTATTGCGATGCCAAACCATATTCATGGCATCCTATTTATCGCTGATGCCATCGAAACAAAGCCAACCACCTTAGGCATGGTGGTTGGTTCATACAAAGCGGCTGTGACCCGTGAAATGCGCGCAGCAGGATTTGACGGAGAAGTTTGGCATGGTCGTTTCTATGACCACATTATCCGAACCCAAGAAGAATTAGAGCGAATCCGCGCTTATGTGATTGATAATCCTCGTCGCTGGGGGGAGAAATACGGCGGAGAGGTATAAAGATGGACACAGCGGACAGGGCATGCCCTGTCCGTACAACACGGATTATCCCGCGCCATTTTTCAGCTTGTGTGCAAGATAATTTCTTCCTGTACGGACAGCATATATGCTGTCCGCGCTACCCATCCGGCAAATCTGGCTATTTCCTTCGGAATCAATATCCATATCCATTTGTAAAATCATATACATGCTGTCCGCTTGATGCGCTCTTCGCGCTAGCTGACAAGACAATTTGCCACACCCATCCCAACTTTTCCTGCTTGACTCTCCCCTTAGGGGATACCCTAAGCTCTAAGGTAAGGAGGGGAGATGCTGAAAATCGGTGAGTTTGCGCGCATGGCGCAGGTGTCAATCAAGACCCTGCGACACTACGACAAGATTGGGCTACTCGTCCCACGTCCCATCTGCGACCGACCCAGACAGCGGCTACCGGCTGTATGCGCTGGACCAACTGACGGACATGATGCGAATCCTCGCGCTCAAGGACTGCGGTTTTGCGCTGGACGACATCACCGGGCTGCTCCACACTCACGACCGTGAGGCGGTCGCCCGGTTGGTGGATGAGCGTATCCGCGACCAGCGGCGGGTGGTCGATGACGAACAGGCGCGCTTGCAGCGCCTCATCGCTCGCAGCCACCAGCTCACGGCGCTGGATAAAACGGTGCAGTACGATTTCGTCATCAAGCAGACCGAAGCCTATACGCTCGTCGGGCGGCGGCAGATTGTCCACGACCGCAGCGAGATTAAGCCGTTCGTCCACACGGTCTTGGGGGCGCTGGAAGCCCAATTCATCGTGCCGGGCCATCCGCTCGTTCACCTGTACTTCGATTACACCGAAGACGCGATTGACCTGTTCGTCGGCGCGCCGGTGATGGCGCTCCCGCCGTCGCTGGACGGGTTGGAGTGTTGGCGAATTGCGGCAGGTGAGCCAGTCGCCAGCGTCCTACATCGCGGCGACTACGCGACCGTCTCACAGGCGGGGATGGCGCTGGCGGCGTGGATTCACCGCAGCGGCTACCACCATGCTGGCCCCCTCTACGAAATCTATCACCGCAATCCGCTGCAAACCAACAACCCCGCCGACTATCTGACCGAGCTTCAGTTCCCCATCTCTGAGTCGCAAAGTAACAGCCCACAGGAGCAGCCTTCATGACCCCGCACGCGAAAATCCTTGCGTATTACGCCGCACCCGGCACGCTCACCGACCCCGGCAAGTACGCCGACCAACTCGCCAGCCTGCCCGCTGATGTTGGGCAGTTGGTGGCGATGGTGCAGCAGATGGGCATTTATGAGGCGGTCGCTCAGCCGTTTTACGGCGTCACGCTGACCGAGGAGCGCGCCGCCGACATCCATCTGCGGTCAGTCAAGACGATGTTGGAGGCGCTGTTTTCGATCACCGACCAGCCGCTGACCGCCGCCCGCCGACCCGACCAGCGAATCGGCTGCCGCTGCCACGCCTTTACCAAGCTGATCGTGACGCTGCTGCGCGCCAAGGGCATCCCGGCGCGGTCACGCTGTGGATTCGGCGCTTACTTTGGCTCCGGTCGCTATGAAGACCACTGGGTCTGTGAATATTGGAACGCGGCGCAGGGGCGTTGGGTGCTGCTCGACGCCCAGCTCGACGCGGTATGGCGCGAAAGACTGGGTATCGCGTGGGACGTGCTGGATATGCCCCGTGACCAATTCTTGGTCGCCGCCGACGCATGGGCGCTCTATCGCAGCGGACAGGCCGACCCCGACCATTTTGGAATCAGCTTCCACGAGAGCTATCGCGGCGTGTGGTTTATCGCGGGGAACCTCGTGCGCGACGCGGCGGCGCTGAATAAGGTCGAGATGTTGCCATGGGATGTGTGGGGCGCTGCGCCGATGCCTGACACGACCTTCACTGAGGACGAAATCACTTTTTATGACCATCTGGCGGCGCTCACCCGTCAGCCGGATGAGACCTTCGACGCGCTGCAAGCCGCCTACGCACAGGATGAGCGCCTGCGCGTGCCTAAAACAGTCTTCAACAACCTGCGCCAGCGGGTAGAGCCGGTTGTGGCGGGTTAAAGACGGCGCGTAGAAATGGGGATGGAGTAACACGGATGCTATGAGGCCACAGACCGTTTGTCTGGTGGCCTCATAGCATCATGCCAAAAAGGTGATTTGTGATGCATAATGCGTATAAATAAGAAAAAGTTGCGTTAATTAAACATTTGTTCTATAATTCACTAAATGGTGTCATAAAGACGTTTTTTTGGAGCGAGGGCTGTGAGATGAACAAGCAAAATAAGGGTAACGGTCGGCGCGGCATTGAGTGGACGGATTACACATGGAATCCGGTCGGCGGCTGTAAACATGCCTGTCGCTGGGAGATGCCCGATGGTTCGATTGCGATTTGCTATGCCGAGATGGTCGCGGAGCGCGTGGCACAGTCGGCCTACGCCAACGGCTTTGAACATCACTACTGGCGGCCTGAACTGCTCAACGAGCCGCTTAAACTGGCGACTCCAGCCAAAATATTTTTAGATTCGATGTCTGACCTGATGGGGGCGTGGGTTCCTGAAGCGGAAATCGAACAGGTTTTGGACATCTGCCGCCAAGCGCCGCAGCACACTTTCCAACTGCTGACCAAAAACGCGCCGCGCCTGCTCAAATTTGACTTCCCAGAGAATGTTTGGGTCGGGGTGTCGGCTCCGCCGTCGTTCTTTAAGGGGAAGCAGCTGTCTTTTACCCAGCAGAAAAAGATGGTTCAACGTCAGCTAGAGATTTTGCGCCAAGTGAATGTCCCCGTGCGCTGGATGAGCATTGAACCGTTGAGCTTCGATATTGCGCCGCTGTTGAAAAACAGCCCGTTAGAATGGGCGGTCATCGGTGCAGCGACCAACGGCCCCAAGACCTATCAGCCGCGCCCAGAATGGGTGGTGAATGTGTTAGAGGTCTTGGACGCGCAGAATACGAAGGTGTTTTTTAAAGGCAACATCGACTGGCCGGACGCTGAATGGCGCGAGGAATTTCCGGCTGAGGCGGGGGAAGTTACAGCAATCTTGGCTGATTAGTATATGTTTCTGCCTGCGCCCAAAATTTATCGCCGAGAGGATGACGGCTGGCAAAGATAACGCTGTAGACCTCAGCGTTTTTGGAGTTTCTTGCCACGACCTCTTTCGGGATATCCTTAACTTGGTAGCCAAGTCCACCTAAGCGCATCAGGTAGAAGTCAATGAGTTCGCGTGAACTGGGTGATTTTGTATTGGCAAACAAATCGCGCCAACTTGTTGTACCAAAAAACGAATCCACAGATTCAATATGGCCGCGCCCCTGCGCTCTACGCACGCCACCCGTCGAAAAATTGATGATAAGGTCAGTGCTGGGAACGTTGGCTAATTTACTAACCGTTTCCCATTTTAGTTCCAGTCCTTCTGGGTCAAGAAATGCGACATTCAGTGAACGGGGTGTGATAGCTCGGACTTGTTGGATAACTTCATCGACAACAACGTTTACATCTTGCTGGAAAAGCCTAACACCTTGTTTATTCACTGTGCGCGTTTTTAGAGCGGCAAATTCTTCATTTCCCAATTCGTTAAAGAAAAAGTGATTGGTTGGATGGGGTGCAGTTAAGGCGATTAAAGGCGAACCTAATTCGATACCAGAGCCAATCTTTATCTTACCGGGGCCAGCTTGCAAGTCGATATAGCACCGATTCCGCCATTTATCGCGCATTGATGTATTGGTAATGCCTAAATAAAGTTTAAGGACGCCCAGTTTTTGACGTGCATATTCTTGGCTAGGGCGTGTTAGCAGACCATCATCAATGGGTTGCAGATATTCGTCTGACATTTGAATCTATCCTTATTGAGATAAAAACCCCTTCATCAAGGAAACAGCGGTGAAGGGGTTTTGTTATTGGTTGAGTATAGCACAAATGTGTGTTGTCTAAACTGTTGTTGATGTTAAACCTTTTCGCCTTTCACTCCACCCGAACCGCCCCAACCACGGCGCGGGTGTCGCCGTTGACCGGCAGCGGCGCGTCGGGGGTCTGATACCAATACACGACCGCCAGCAGCGCGTACTCCCCGGCGGGCAAATCGGGCGGCAGGTCGAGCCGCTGACGCACCACCACCGGCTCACCCACCGGCCAACCGGTCATGGGCTGGTCGGGCGCGGGGCCGAACCCCTCAGCGCGGGTGACACCTGCCGAATCGAGCAGGAACAGGCCGACCGTGTAATCTAACGGGATAGGCTGGATAGGCGTCCACCACACATCCGCGTACAGCGATTCCGCGCCCGCGGACAAGCGGTCAGCCAGCGTCACGCCGTCCAGCCGCAGCGAGTCGCCAAAGGTTAGGCCAGCGGAGTCGGCGGGCGGGCGCGCCCACAGCGTCACGCGGATGATGGGGTCAAGCTCATACAGCGGGTCGCCGCTGCCGACCGGCAAATCGGCGCGGGTCAGGCGAATATATCCCAATTGGGATAATTTTTCAGCCATGCGCGGCGGGACATTCCAGTACACCAACCAAATCCGGTCGCTGACGGCAATTTCGGCATCGAGCGCGGCCATCATGCTGTCGTCGTCGGGAAAGTCGTACTCGTAATACGACCGGAAGATGCGCCGGTCGAGCGGGTCGAGGGTGGCCTCAAGCTGATAGCCGAAGGCGGCATCGTCGAATCCGGTCTCCAACAGCACGAGGTCGCCCGGCGAGTAGCCCACCGCGACGTGCTGCGCCACGAGGTCACTGTTGAGCCGGGGGAGGATGCCCTGCGGCGTCAGAATCACCCACACGACCAGCCCGGTCAGCAGCCAGCCCCGCGCCGGACGCTGAATCACCGCCAAGCCCGCCGCGAGGGTCAGGGCGGCGGCGGGGGCGAACATCGCCAGCGTGCGCTCCGAGACGATGCCCAGCCAGACGTTGGTCAGCACCATCAGCCCAAACGCGACCAAAAACTGCGCGGCGAACAGCGCCCGGACACGCCCAATTCGCCAGCCGAGGCCGATTAGCACGAGGATGAGGCCGACAC
>JALONW010000163.1 GCA_025454725.1 Anaerolineae bacterium | reverse complement strand
CGCTGTTCCCAGAACAGTTTGGCCTTTTTCGGGCCGACCCCGTTCACGCGCATCACATCGACCAGCCCGGCAGGGAGTTCCGCCGTCAGTTTCTCGTAGAATTCCAGCTTGCCGGTGGTCAGCAGCTCGTTGATTTTCTCGGCCAGCGTCTTTCCGATGCCGGGGAGTTCGGTTAGGCCACCTTCAGCGGCGATGGCGGCAAGGTCTCGCGGGAGTTCTTGGATGCTCTCGGCGGCGCGCCGGTAGCTCAGGACGCGGTGAATCACCTCGCCCTTAATCTCCAGCAGGTCGGCCACCCGTGCGAACACGTCGGCTACTTCGCGGTTGGTCACGGCCACAGGAACCGCCCTCCTCTTTAAGTGGTTGTTGTCTCAGTTTATCTATTATCCCACAACTCAGCCTATTATACCTAAAATATGAACGCTTGTCCTATTGTTGAGTGACGGGTTTGGCGTGATGAGTGACGCAGTGAAAAGCATCAGCTGTTAATCATTTTGACGGTGTTTAGGCGTTTTTTCGACGGGCGAGCAAGCCTCGCCCCAACACATTTTGAAATTTTGAATCAGTTTAAGGTATAGACTATCCCCGCTGGCCCTGCATTTATGACGGGAGTCTCTCCAATGATTGCAGTTTGTTGCGCGCTGGCATGAATATGCCCGCAAACGACCAAACGCGGCTTTACCCGTTCTATTGTTTCACGCATAGCCACACTCCCTAAGTTTTTTCGCGTGGATGACGAATCAACAGCGCCTAGCGGTGGTGAATGGCTTACCAGAACACAATTTGAGGGACAGTCCTTAAGAAGTTCCCGCGCCTGTGTCTCAGAAAAATCATAGCTTAATGGACCGAACGGTGTAACCGGAATACCCCCACCGATTCCAAAAAATGTTACGCCCTCAATCGTCAAACCTGTACCATGCAGTACGTAGGCTGATTCCCATCCTTCACATGCTTGTAGCAGTTCATCCGTCGTCTCGTTATTCCCCGCTACCAGCACAATGGGTTTATCTACAGACCGCAAGATTGAGAGACAGTCGCCCAATCCATGCCGCATATTGGCAAAATCACCTGCACCCACCAGCACATCCACCTGCGCCGCCTGTTGGACGATACTCCGTGCTGCCGTTCGATTTGTATGCAAATCGCTGAATAGAAGTAGCTTCATTGAACTCTCTTCCAAAACTTACGGTACACCGCGGTATTGGGATAGGCCAAGTGGGATATAAATGCTGTGGAACAGCCAAACCCAAATGCAAGTATAGCCGTAAAATTTGATGTATTTGTACTTCTAGGTAAAGGAGTAGCGCTATCATGAAATACCATTCTCGAATCATCTTAGGCTTGTGCCTCGCCCTGCTCACCCTGTGGGTAGGTCCTATCACCGCCCAACAGGCCGAAGCCTGTCCCGACTCACTGCCGCCGCGCCTAATGGTGGGAGGATATGGCCGGGTCGTTCCCGGCGATGCCAACCGCGTACGTGATATACCCAGTCGTGATGGGGCGCTGGTCGGAACCATCGAAGGCGGGCGCGGCTTTGATGTGTTGGACGGCCCGACCTGCGCCGACGGCCTGACATGGTGGCAGGTCGATGACGGCGCGCTGGTCGGTTGGACGGTCGAGGGTTCTGGCGACGAATATTGGCTGGAACCGGCGGACCCGCCCGCTGCGCCGACCGCAACCCCAGCTCCGCCTGATGCGGTCACGTTCGAGCCGCTGCGCCCGGTCGTAAATGTGTTAGCGCCGGGGGTGCGCGCCCGCGTGGTGGCCGATGACCCCGCCGCCGACACCATCAACCTCGTCGTGCGTTCCGAGCCGACCATCAGCGCCGACCCAGCGGGCGGATTGGCGGCGGGCGACATCATCACCGTTCTAAGTGACGCCGTAGAGGCCGACGGCTATTTCTGGCGCGAGGTCGAGCTGACCGACGGCGGGCGCGGCTGGGTGGTCGAGGGCTTCTACGAGGCCGATGTCGAGCGCTATGACCGCACGCTCATCGCGGAATGCCCGGCGACGGCTGACCGCATCGCGTTTTTCATCGAGCGTCACATTTTCACCGCCAACCGTGACGGCTCTGACCTGTGCGTGTTCGACCGAATACTCATTGGCGCGTGGTCTACCTTCAACCCGCAGTTGGCCTCGTTCGATAACCGTTTTGTGTGGTCGGCGGATGGGTCAGTGTTCTACTATACCGATAGGTTCAGCACCTCAGATTCCAACGCCCCGCTATTTTCGTTGAGCGCGGACGGCCTGACGCGCAGCGTCGTCGGAGGCGACGTGGGAAGTGTAGCGTGGGCGGACTGGTCGCCCGACGCCAGCCGCTTGTTGATGGTTCGTGGGGCGAGCATCTGGACGATGCGCGCCGACGGGTCGGCTTATGGTAAGCTGCCCAGTGTCGAGGGCGTGGTGGAGTGGGGCGCTTGGCTGGCCGATAATGACCGCTTGGCCTTCATCAGCACGGTCGGCGACCAAGCCAATCAGATAGGGCCTACCCAGCAGGAGGCGACCATTTACACCATCAGCGTGACACAGGGCGGCCTGACCCCGATTTACCGCACTGACCGCGAGTTGATTTACATTAATATCTCGCCCGACCGCAGAAAAATCCTACTCGCTTCGTGGGAGATTGTCCCGTTTGAGGGGACTATCTACGGCAACCGGGACAACTTTGAGGTAGCTGTCCTCGATGTCGAGACCGGCGCGGCGACGGTGCTTTTCACCTCCGCGAGCACTTGGTACGGTGCGGCGTGGCTCCCTGACAGCAGCGGGCTGTGGACCATGGATAATGAGGATGGCAGCGATGTCTTCCTTACCTATACATTGGCTGACCAGCAAATCACCACGGTTCCGCTGTCTGGGCCGATTGTGGGGGATTTCTACGCTTATTTTGGCGGCTTCATCGACGACCAGCGGATGCTCATCATCACCGACGGCGAATCGTATAAGACGCCAGACGATGACCTTGTGCTGATGCTGGACATCATGACTGGCGAGGTGACTAGGGTGGTCGATTCGCTCATCCCACCCGGTTAAGGCCGTCCTAGCGCCGCACCAGAATATCCCCCATTTTCACCCCGTGCAGATTCCCCAATTCGGCGGGGTGTATGTTATAGTGGGGCGGTGTGGTGCAACTGCGTAAGGAGGCTTAAAAGATGTCTGAGCAAGTGATAGACAGCCTTGTCGCTAACGAATTTACGGTGGCGGTAGACGGTACGGACGTGAACGGAATTTTCCGCGTGTCGGGGCTGGCGCTGTTTAAGACCGCCGTCGATACCCCCCTGATTATTACCAAGATGGTACAGCGCGGTCCAAACCTGCCCTTCAACCAATGGCTGCGCGACACGGTGGCGGCGGTCGGCAAGGTCCCCACCCGCACCGTGACCGTAACAGCGGTCGATGACGGAGTGGCGGTGCGCCGCTGGACGTTCAATGAGGCGCACATCCAAGCGGTCACGTATTCCGACCTCGACAGCGCCTCGGTCGAGATGGTCGAGGAGCGCGTGGCGATTCACTATGCCTCGGTCGCGCATGATTGGCTCACGGAATAGCAAAGGAAAAAGCTGACAACCATGTATATCGACCTTAACCAACTTGGGACGGTTCTCATTTGGGTGATTACCGGCGCAATCGCGGGCGCAGCGGCCAGCTTCTTGGTGGGCAGGCGCAATCGCAACGCGGTCTGGGACGTGATTATCGGTCTGGTGGGCGCGGTCATCGGCGGCCTCGTGATTAACGCCCTGAACATTCAGGTTCCGTCTACGCCCATCACCATCGAGACCCGTGAACTGATTATCTCGTTCGGCGGCGCGCTGGTCTTCCTCGTCCTGCTGCGCCTGATATTCCGGCGCTAGGGGGCTGCTGACCGTGCAGACCATCGACTACCGCAGCGATACCGTTAGCCACCCCACGCCCGTCATGCGTGAGGCGATGGCCGCCGCCCCGGTCGGGGATGATGTGTACGGCGACGACCCGACCGTCAACCAGCTAGAGGCCGAGGCCGCTGAACTCTTGGGCAAAGAGGCGGCCCTGTTCGTCACCAGTGGCACGCAGGGCAACCTGATTGCGCTTCTAGTCCACTGTGGGCGCGGCGACGAGGCCATCCTCGGCGACAAAGCGCATACCTTTGTCTATGAGGCGGGTGGGCTGGCGGCGTTGGGTGGCATCATCCCGCACACCGTCCCCGTCCACCCCGATGGCACGCTGGCGCTGGACGACATCCGCCGTGCCATCCGCGGCGATAACGTCCACTTCCCGCGCACCAAACTGGTCTCCATCGAGAACACGCAGGGGACGGTCGGCGGGATGCCGCTGGACGTAGCCTACACCGAATCGGTGGCGGAAATCGCCCGTCAGCACGGGCTGAAGTTCCATATCGACGGCGCGCGCATCTTCAACGCGGCGGCGCATTTCGGCGTCCCCGCCCGCGAACTGGTCGCCCCAGCGGATAGCATGACGTTTTGTCTCTCCAAAGGGCTGTGCGCCCCGGCGGGGTCGATTCTCGTCGGCAGTCGCGCCTTCATCAGCGAGGCGAGGCGCGCCCGTAAGATGTTGGGCGGCGGCCTGCGACAGGCGGGCATCCTCGCGGCAGCGGGGTTAATCTCCATCCGCGAGATGATTCACCGCATCCCAGAAGACCACGCCAACGCCTGTATATTGGGTGAAGGATTGGCCGCGCTGCCGCACCTGCGGGTTGACCTCAGCCGCATCAAGACCAACTTCGTGTTCTTCGACCTGTTGGAGAGCGCCCCGCTGACGCCGGACGAGCTGGTCACGCGCCTAGAATCCGACTATGACATCTTGATGCGCCCGTATCCCGGCTTTAAGGCCACCTTCCGCGCCGTCACCCACTACTGGATTACGCCGGAGCGCATCCAATCCACGGTCGAGGCGATGCGAGCGCTGCTGTCATGACGCGATACGACTCCACCGACCCGGCGGAGCTGGAACACGCTGACCCCGCCGAGCTACCACTGGCAGAGGCCGATTCCGCGCCGCCGGAGGCTGAGGCCGAGCCATACCGCCCACTGCGCCCACGCGGCAGCGACCCGGCCTTCGGCCTCGTGTTGGGGTTTGCCGTCAGCATCGGGCTTGCGCCGCTGGTCGGCACGGGCGACCCGTCGCTGCGCTACACCCTGAGCTGGGGCGTGCTGGCCGCGTTCGGGGTGCTGGCGTGGCTGCTGGGCGGGTTAGAGCCGGTCGGTGAGGAGCGCCCAGAGACATTGGTCTGGGGCGTCGGTTTTGGCCTGCTCATCGGTGTGCCGCTGATGTTGTTCGGAGGCGGCACGCTCAACGCCACCGTCCAGCGCGCCTTTGGGACGATGACGCCGGGGGAACTGTTGGCCTACGCGCTGTTTGTCATGCCCATCGCCGAAACCCTGTTTTTCCGGGGGATTCTGCACGGCAGCCGCCCATTCTGGATGGTTGGCCTGATAGCAACAGCTTGGTCGATTGTGCTGTACCTGCCGCTGCTGGACATCGGTAACTTCCCGCTGGTGGCTGCGGTCATCTGCGTGATGTTGGTGATGCTCAACGTGATGTATGGTTACGTCCGCAACCGCAACGGCCTTGCAGCGGCATGGATTTGCCAGATTATCGCCAACGTGTTCGTGCTGTTTCTGCCGTTCGTCACGACGTAGGAAAAAGAGTGATGGGTGATGCGTTTTGAGTGATGAGAGGGTGTTTGCAAATTGAGCGGATCGGTGAGGTAAGAGGGCGCAGCACGCTGCACCCCTACAGCCAAAACGGTCGTTCGACCTGTTGAACTTAGGTCGCCGTGATAAGAAATTGATGTAGGGGCGAGGCTTGCCCACCCGCTGAAACCATACCCGCCAAACCCGTATTAAGGTTATTTGCAAGTGGGCGACCCATCGGGTCGCCCCTACAACCATCCCCAAATCATAGTCATTTGGTGATTCACTAAAACCATCCCAGCCAGAATCAGGTATACTCGTAGTAGAACAAAATTCCAGTAGCGTAGGGAGAGAACGATGAAGTTTATCGAAGCGCCGACATCATTCTACTTGGGGCGTCGGTTCGACCCGCAGCGCGGCAAGCTGACCGACGATGTGGTCTACTACGACAGCCGCGACCTGACCACCCATGCCGTCGTGCTAGGCATGACCGGCAGCGGCAAGACCGGCCTGTGCATCACCATGCTAGAAGAGGCCATCCTCGATGACCTCCCAGCCATTATCATTGACCCCAAGGGTGACATCACTAACCTGATGCTGAACTTCCCGACCTTTGAGGGGCAAGAGTTCGAGCCGTGGGTGAACATCGACGACGCCCGCCGCGCCAACATGGACGTGCCGGAGTTCGCCCAAGACGAGGCCAAACGCTGGAAGGCTGGCCTCGCCGAGTGGGGAATCGTCCCCGACCGTCTGCGCTGGATGCAGATGGCGACGAAAGTCAGCATCTTCACGCCGGGGTCGGATTCCGGGCTACCCATCAGCATCTTGGCGTCGCTCGCCGCCCCCCGTGAGGGGTGGGTGGGGCATGAGGAAGGCCACCGCGAGAAGATTAACGCCATTACCACCGCGCTGCTGGCCCTGATTGGCATCCAAGCCGAGCCGGTCAAGGACGTGGAACACGTCTTGATTGCCAACATCTTCGAGTACAACTGGTCGCGGGGCGTGTCGCTCACGCTGCACGACCTCATCACACAGGTGCAGCGCCCGCCGTTCACCCAATTGGGGACGCTGCCGGTAGACCAAGCCATCTCGGAGCGCATCCGCTCCAAGCTGTCGATGGCGCTGAACAACATCATCGCCGCGCCGTCGTTCCAGTCGTGGATGACCGGCGAGTCGATGGACATCGAGCGCCTGCTGTACCAGCCCAATGGTCGCCCGCGTGTGTCAGTCTTCTACCTCGCACATCTAAGCGACGCCGAGCGCATGTTCATGATGACGCTCATCCTAGAGAGCATGATTGGCTGGATGCGGACCAAAAGCGGCACGACCAGCCTGCGCGCCCTGCTCTACATCGACGAGATGTTCGGCTATTTCCCGCCGTACCCTAAGAACCCGCCCACCAAGACCCCGCTGATGACGCTGCTTAAGCAGGCGCGTGCGTTCGGCCTCGGCCTTGTGCTGGCGACGCAGAACCCCGGCGACCTCGACTATAAGGGTCTGACCAACGCCGGGACGTGGTTCATCGGACGCTTGCAGAGCGACCAAGACCGCGAGCGCGTCAAATCCGGCTTGCAGGCCTTGAGCGAAGGCGGTATCGATATGCGCGAGGTCGAGCAGCTCATCGCCAACATCCCGCCGCGCGTGTTCGTCATGCGCAACGTCCACGACAGCGACGGCGCGACCATGGTCCACAGCCGGTGGGCGATGAGCTACCTGCGCGGTCCGCTGACCCGTCAGCAGGTCGGCGTGTTGATGGCTGAACAGCGCCGCGAGATTGCCGCCCGTATCGCTCCGGCTGCCGCTGCCCCCGGCGCGTATGGCGCACAGGCCGCGTACCCACAGGCCACCAGCCTGCCGGGGATGCCGCCCCCGCCACCGCGCCCCGGCATGATGCCCCCGCCTCCGCCGCCTCCGCCGGGGTCGATGGTGGGTGGCTATACCGGCGGCTTCAGCGCCCAATCTGCACCCACCGGTTACACGCCGCCACAGGGTGGTTTCACCGCGCAGACCCCGCCGCCCGCCGCTGCATCGTCCAGCCTCGGCGGGATGAACTTCTCGAACATCCGCGCCACGCTGCCGACCACCATCACCCAATATTTCTACCCGACCACCATGACCGCGCAGCAGGCGGTAATGGGTTGGGAGCAGCAGGTCGGCGCACGCGCACAGGTCACATCACAGCCGCGCATGGTCTACCGTCCGGCGCTGGCAGCGCAGGCGTCCGTCCGCTATAACGACAAAAAGACACAGGCCTACACCTCGCGCACCTACGCCTACTTCATCCCAGACCTCGAACGCGCTGGTCTGATTCAGTGGGAGCAGTACGCGGCCAACCCGACCGCTTCGTCGCTGCTCTCAACAGAGCCGTTCGATACGACCGCGCTGTTCGGTGAACTG
>JALONW010000162.1 GCA_025454725.1 Anaerolineae bacterium | reverse complement strand
GGGTTTTCGGCGCGCAGGCTGGCATAATCGAGGCCGAACTTTGCCATCTGACCGGGCTTGAAGTTCTCGACCACGATTTGCGCGCTGGCGGCCAATTTTTTCGCAATCCGCTGCGCTTCGGGGTGTTTGAGGTTGAGCGTCAGGCTGCGCTTGTTGCGGTTGACCGACAGGTAATACGCCGACTCGCGGTCTGCGCCCTCGCCCGCCCACGGCGGCCCCCATGCGCGAGTCTCGTCCCCCTGCTGCGACTCGACCTTGATGATCTCCGCGCCGAGGTCGCCCAACAGCATCGTGCAGTACGGCCCCGCCAGTACGCGGGTGAAATCGAGGACGCGGACGCCTGCCAACATGCCCGGAATCACGGTGCAGCCTCCCCCGCCGGAACGACCGACAGGTTTTCGGTGGTCAGGGCGCGGCAGGTCAGCGCGGGCGACGGGTTGAGGCCGGGACACGGCGACCCGACTGACAGCCGCACAATGTGGTAGCCCGCCGACTCGACCGTGAAGGTCTCGGACAGCGCCAATGTCCCGTTCAGCGGCCACGCGCCGATAATTTGGTCGCCGATGTACAGGTTCAAATCGCGCCCCTGCGCGCTGACCGTCCCACTGAAGGTGTAATCACCCGGCGCGGGCGCATAGAAGTAGGTATGTGCCTCGGTCGGGGTGCGCTGAACGCCGTCCGGCGTGGGCGGCGCGGCGATGGTCAAAAAGCCCGGCGGCGACTCGGCTTCTGGCACGCGATAGACGGCGAAGCGCCCGCCCTCGAAGGTCGGCTCACCGAGCTGTTGACGCAGCCGCGCCTCTAGGTCTGGGCTGGCGTACTGACGGTGGACGACCACCACATCGACGCCTTCTTGGTCCAGCAGCGCCGGGTCGAGCGTTCCCTCCATCAGCGTGAGCTTGGCCGGGCTGACCGGCGTCCGCCGCGTGACCTGCCCGGCGGTCATCGGTTTCTGATAAGCGGTCTGAAGGTAAATCGCCTCTTTAGCAGCCAGCAAATTCCCCCACGGCACATGAAACACAGCGCGCACATCGTCATCCTCGCGCAGGCGGGCGACCGCAGGCGGGATGTTGGCTGGGACGGTCGGGAACGGCCACGCGGCCTGATACTCGAACAAGATGACCGCCGCCAGCACGACCATCAGCACGGCGCGGCCACGCGGCAGGCGCGCCCAGATGACCGACGCGCCGTAGCCGACCAAGACGCCCGCCGCCAGCGCCACCGTAAAGTTGAAGCGCCCCGGCGCGCGGGCGAGGCTGAAGCCCGGCAGGTCATAGACCCACGCCCACGGCAGCGCCAAGAACGTCTCGAAATTGTCGAGGCGGATGACCAGCGGCTGGTCGAACAACTTGACCAGCGGCCCCAGCCCCAAAATGGCCGACAACAGCGCCAACCCTCCCCACCAACGCGCGCCGCGCCTCGCCCACAGCGCGATGACGGTCAGCGCGGCGGCAACCGCCCCGTAATAGGTGAAGCCTTCAGTTAAATTCACACCGAGGACGCGGTGCGTGTATTCCCACTGGCCGAAGGTCGGGTGTAAAAATGACGGCGTGACCAAACCGAGCAAATCGGCGCTGAACATGACGTAGCCTTGGTCGCCGGTATACGTGTCATCGGCGAAGGTGTCGGCGGCGACGGGGAGGACGAATAATCCCAGCATCACCGCTCCCGTGCCCGCCGCAAGGCACGTCCGCAGGGCAGCGCCCCACGCCCGCCGCCACATCTGCGCGAGGACGAACAACCCGGTCACTGGCAGCAGCACCATGATGGCCTGTACGGTATGCCCCCACGGGCTGACCAAGAACCACAACGCGGCGCGCAGCCCATTCCAGCGCGTCGGCGTGTCATTCAGCCGCAGCAGCGCATCGACGTAGAACGGAATCGGCCACATCACCAGCAGACCGGCGTGTCCGCCGAACAGATGCCCCTGAAAGACCGGGAAGGCCATGAAGGCCACGCCCGCCAGCGCCGCCGGGCCATACAGCGGATGGTCTGCGCCCGGCCAGCCCTCACGCCGCCCGATGCGCCCGACGAGGTAGGCCATCGCCACGCCGTTGAGCGCCATCGTGAGCAGAATAGTCAGGTTATACGCGGCGGCCAGCGGCATCACCAGCGCGAACAGCCACGCCGGGAAAAATTGCAGTGGGTTGCTCCACAGCGAAATCCCTTGCAGCCCGTCGGGATAGGCCATCAACGTCTGATAGAACAGCGGCTCACCGGTTTGGAGCGCGTAGGTAAACCACCAGATATGGTGTCCCATCTCGTAGGCGTCGCCGGTTGAGTGGCCGACCAATTGGCCGGACAAATCCGTCACCAGCGGCCATGTGATTCCCACGGCCAACACAAAATATACAGCGAACAACAGCAGCCACGGGCGGAGCAGGCTCAAGCGGCGCATAAGGTCACATCTCACAGGAAAACCCGACACAAACAGGCCGGTATTGTATCAGATGCGGCGCGGCGGGGTCGCCCGGCGTGGTAAAATAGCGCCTAAAGTTGGTGTGAGTTAAGTAGGTTCCCGATGCGACGGATGATGTGGTTGGTTTCGCTGTTGGCGCTGACGACGTTGGGCGTCATCCCGGCGGAGTGGTGGCAGTCGGTGGACTGTGGGACGGCGGGGGCGCTGGCGCACCCGGTCGATACCAGCCGACTCTCGCTGGTACAGGGCTACGGTGTCCCCAGCCCGCGCCACCAAGGCCGCTACCACACTGGCGAAGACTGGGCCGTCCCCGGCGGCGCGCCCGGTGAGGTGGTTTATGCGTCGGGGCGCGGCAAAGTGCGCTACGCCTATACGCTTGGCTGGGGGCGCGACGGCGGTGCAATCGTCATTGAACACCGCATGGTCGACGGTGTGACGTTCTACACGCTGTATGGGCATCTGGGCGAGTCCGACGCGGTGAAATTCCCGGTGGTCGGCGCTTGCGTTGAGTTGGGCGACCCCATCGGCGTAATGGCGGATGTTCGCCCCGCGCCCCACGTCCACTTTGAGCTGCGTCTGGCGCAGCCCGATACCCCCGGCCCCGGCTATACGTGGGAACTGCCAGAAGCGCACCCCATCCAGTACCGCAGCCCATCCGAGGTTATGGCGGGCTACGCGGCGCAGTGAGCGCTCCCAGACTGTAAAACCTCACGGCTGAATCCTACCCCCACCCGTGCTACAATTCGGGCGATGATGTCCATCCCCCAAGCAGCATGGAAACCCACATGACCCAGAATGTCACCATCACCGTTGCCCGTGGCGACGGCATCGGCCCCGAAATTATGGATGCCTGCCTCCGCATCCTCGAAGCGGCGGGCGCGAAGTTCAACACCGAAGAAATCCACGTCGGCGAGAAGGTGTATCTCGCCGGTTCACCCACCGGTATCACGCCTGAGGCGCTCGATACGCTGTTCCGTAACAAGGTACTGTACAAAGCGCCCATCACCACCCCGCAGGGCAGCGGATTCAAGTCCATCAACGTGACCATCCGTAAGGCGCTGGGGCTGTACGCCAACGTCCGCCCGGTGATGAGCTACTACCCGTTCGTGGCGACCAAATACCCCAAGGTCGATATCGTCATCGTGCGCGAGAACGAGGAAGACCTGTACAGCGGCATCGAACACCGCCAGACCCGCGAGGTCTACCAGACCCTCAAGCTGATTTCACAGCCGGGCAGCGAGCGCATCGTGCGCTATGCCTTCGAATTTGCGCGCCGGAACAACCGCCAGAAGGTGACTTGCTTCACCAAAGACAACATCATGAAGATGACCGACGGCCTATTTCGTCGCATGTTCGATGAAGTCGCGCAGGAATACCCCGACATCGCCACTGACCACAAAATCATCGACATCGGCGCGGCGCGGGCGGCCACCCAGCCAGAGACGTTTGACGTGATTGTGATGTCCAACCTGTACGGCGACATCGTGAGCGACATCGTGGCTGAATTGACCGGTTCGGTCGGGCTGGCGGGCAGCGCCAACATCGGCGACAAATATGCGCTGTTCGAGGCCATCCACGGCAGCGCGCCGGACATCGCTGGGCGCGGCATCGCCAACCCGTCGGGTCTGCTGCTGGCGGGCGTCCAGATGATGGTGCATATCGGCCAGCCGCAGGTGGCCGAGGCCGTCCATAACGCTTGGCTCAAGACCATCGAGGATGGCATCCACACCGGTGACATCTACAAGGACAGCACCAGCAAGCAGCGCGTCGGGACGGACGGCTTCGCGGCAGCGGTCATCGAGCGCCTCGGCCAAAAGCCGACTCACTTCCAACCCGTGACCTACGGCGCGGCAGAGGTCATTAAGACTGAGCTTCGCCCGCGTGTCGTGCGCCAGAAGAGCCTCGTCGGCGTCGATATGTTCGTCGATTGGGACCCTGCAGAAGGCCGCGATGCCGAGAAACTGGCCGAGCAGCTCCAAGAGCTGAATGGGGACGGCCTCCAACTCATCATGATTACCAATCGCGGCCAGAAGATGTGGCCGGATGCCCGCAGCGAGACTTACCGTACCGACCACTGGCGCTGCCGCTTCCAGTCGGCGGGCGAGCTGCCCGTCACCCACCACCGCCTAATCAGCTTGTTCCAGCGGGCGATTAACGCCGGGTTCGACATCGTGAAGACCGAGAACCTGTATATGTTCGACGGGGAGCGCGGCTTCTCGCTGGGCGCTGGGGAGTAGGGCAGCCATGCGCGCCCCACTTTCTGTCACCCGGACGGGCGCGGTCGCGACCTTCGCCTACACCCCGCCGATGCGAGTCTACGGCGGGGTGCGGTCGCTGCTGACGCTGGCCGAGTCGGTCCACCCGTTTGTCCTCGCGGCGGCGCTGCGCGGCTTCTGGCGCTTTAGCCCGCACACCCGCGCCCTCGTCACTACCCACCCAGCCCTAGAGCCGTCGATGTTGGGCGCAAACATGGCCGAGGTAGACCTCGACCCGCTGCCGATGCGCCCCTATGCCCCCGATGGCGCGACCACCACCCGCCCGGTGATGGCCTCACACCTGTTCGCGGACTGTGACGGTTGTGTGACGCTGGTCAGTGTGTCGGCGGAGGAGTTGGCCGAGTCGCCTCTGCCGCCGTCGCTGGCGGTAATTGCGTCGTACTGTAAGATGAACACCGACCCGGCGGCGGTCTATGCCGCGCTCGCGCCGCATTTCGCTGGGGCTATCGTCCATATCGGTGAAAAAGTGGTGTGGGGCGATGACCTGCTGGACGTTGACGCGACCGCCTACCGCCTCGCCGGTCTGGAACCGCACCCGCTGATTGCTGAACTGCGGGGCTGAGGAATAAACAAAAAGGGGTGCTTACGCGCCCCTTTAGTTTTGGGATGGGCAGAGAGGACAGGGCATGCCCTGTCCGTACAGGAAGAAATTTTCTCGCACAAAGATACATATGGCGTGGGATAATCCGTCCTGTAGGGGCGACCCGGTGGGTCGCCCGCTGATGTTAAAGATTTTTGCAAACACGCGCTCAGAAAGCATCTACCCCCACCCGGCGCGCTATTCTCAAGCGGTTGACCCTCGATTAAAATATCAGCCGACGATTGGGGCACGGGTGGACGTTCGACCACCCCACCGCTGCCCTTCCCATGATGGGCTGATTTGATTCTATTTCGGAGGTTTACGAACCATGAGCGACCAACCGGCTGAGGCCACCACCTATAATTTTCAGGCCGAAATCCAACAAGTCCTGCACATCCTCGTCCACTCACTTTACACCGAGCGCGACATCTTCCTGCGCGAATTGGTCTCGAACGCCTCAGACGCGCTCAACCGCGCCCAATTCCAAGCCCTGACCGACCGCGACATGCGCGACCTCGACGCGCCGCTGGAAATCCGCGTCAAGCTGGATGAGGCGGCGGGGACGCTGACCGTCAGCGACAGCGGCATCGGCATGACCCGCGATGACCTCATCAACAACCTCGGCATCATCGCCAAGAGCGGCGCACGCGCCTTCATCGAGGCCATGCAGGCAGCCAAGAACAAAGACGCCGCCCAAAACGTCATCGGTCAGTTCGGCGTCGGCTTTTATTCGGCGTTCATGGCCGCCGACCACGTGCGCGTGGTGACACAGAGCCACCTGCCCGACGAACCGGCGTGGGCATGGGACTGCGACGGCGGCGAAGCCTATACCATCACCCCGGCGGAGCGCGCCCAGCGCGGTACCGACGTAATCGTCACGCTCAAGGCCGACGCCCGCGAGATGCTGCAAGCGTGGAAGATTAAGGAAATCATCCGCAAGCACAGCGATTACGTCAGCTTCCCCATTTATGTAGCCGACGAAGATACCGCCACCAATCAACAGACTGCCATCTGGCGTCAAGACCCCAAAACCATTGAGCCGCAGAAGTACGCCGACTTCTATAAGACGCTAACCTTCGACTTCACCGACCCGGCCAAGCATATTCACGTCCGCGCCGAAATGCCGCTGGAGTTCTACCTGCTGCTGTTCGTCCCGGCCAGCAATCAGCCGCCGATGTTCAGCCAGCGCAAGCAGCCCGGACTCAAACTCTACGCCCGCAAGGTCTTGATTCAGGAATACTGCACCGACCTGCTGCCGGATTACCTCTCGTTCATCCACGGCGTGGTGGACAGCGAAGATTTGCCGCTCAATGTCAGCCGCGAGAACGTCCGCGCCGATGCGCTGATGGCACAGCTCAAGAAGACGACCACCAAGCGTATCCTGAGCGAGTTCCGCAAGATGGTCGAAAACGAGCGCGAGGCGTACCTCGACATCTACGAGCAGTTTGGCCGCTTCATCAAGCAGGGCGTCGCACTCAGCCCGCAGGACAAAGACGAGCTGCTCCCGCTGCTGTTTTTCCCCACCACCTACAACGACAGTGCTGAGCCGACCACGTTGGGCGAGTACGTCGGGCGTTTCGCAGCCAACCAGAAAGACATCTACTACATCGTCGCGGACGACCTGCACAGCGCTCGCCGCAGCCCACACCTCGACGCCTTCAAGCAGCGCGGAATCGAAGTGCTGTTCCTGACCGACGCAGTAGACCCCATCATGCTGACGGCGCTGGACGCTTTCGACGGTCACACCCTGCGCAGCGTGGACGACTCAGGGCTGGACCTGAGCGAGGTCGGTACGCTAAACGAGCAGGACGAGCAGGCCAAGCCCGAACCGGTGGCCGAGGACGCCTTCGAGGCTGTCCGCGTCCGCTTTGAGTCGCTTTTGGGTGACCGAGTGAAGGGTGTCCGCGCCAGCAAGTCGCTGGTCGGCAGCCCGGCGCGCCTCGTCAGCGATGAGAGCGACGCGCAGGGGCAGATGTTCCGCGTCAACCGCCTGCTCCAGCGCGATTACGAGCTGCCGGTTAAGATGTTGGAGCTGAACCCGCGCCACCCGCTGGTTCATAACCTGTCGCGGATGCTGGCGGCTGGCGGCGGCCCGCTGGCCGACCTCGTGGTCGAGCAGATGTTTGAGACCGCCCAACTCCAAGACGGCATCCACCCCGACCCGGCCAGCATGGCCGACCGAATCACTAAGCTGATGCAGGCCGCCACAGAGTAAACACCAAGGCTGAACAAAAATCCCCATCCCGTACTGTGACGGGATGGGGATTTTTTTGTGCTTTTACACTGGGCCGTCAGTTCACGGTGCGGGGGGCAGCGGGATTAGACCTGAGTCCGGCGCACTAGTGCGAGCGGGCGGGGTTGCGTTCACCACCAGCGACATCCCATCGACGAAGAACAGCCCCTCGCTGGTGCGCGGTTGGACGATAACCACGATGGAGGTCGGTGTGCCGGTCAGCGTCACCGAGCCGGTGAACTCAGTGTAAGCATAGGTGCCTTCTGGGATGTTGATGCGGATGCGCTGTGATGTGCCATCGGCGTAGATGGCGCGCACCAGAAGGCGCGGGCGGTTGATGAGGTTGGCAGCGCGCACGTAAGCCGTGAGGGTGAGGCTGTCACCTGCCGAAACTGCTGGCGCGGTGATGGTCTGCGTCAGGCTGCGCGATGTCCCGTTGACGATGGTTCCGCTGAAGCTGAAGCGGAAGGCGCATGTCCCCTCGTAAATCTGCGGGGCAGGGGCAGCCTTGCAGAAGCGGATGTCGTTATCGACCGACGGCGCGACCACCACCCAGTTGCGGGCGAGCGTGGGCTGTCCTTCACGCCCCAACTCGAACCCGCCGTTGAGCAGCAGGTCGGTTGGCACGGCCACATCGTTGTCGGTGAT
>JALONW010000161.1 GCA_025454725.1 Anaerolineae bacterium | reverse complement strand
GCTGGACTGCCTCGCCCGTGAGGACATCTCGGACGCGCTGCGGGCGGAGTGTCAGAACATCCTCGATGCCCAGCAGCCGGAAATCGAGCAGATGCAGGCGTGGCTGTTGGCGTGGTACAACGTTGATTACCAGCCGATGGCGATGGCCGATATGATGGGCGACGACATGGGCGGTATGGAGGGGATGGACCACGGTGCCATGGGTCACGGCAGCGATGACGGCCCCTTCACCGACCCGGCCATGATGATGGGCATGTTCGCTGGGTTCAACCGTTTAGACGGCGTGGACTACGAAATCGCATGGTTGGAATCGATGGTGGACCACCACGACGACGCCATTCACATGTCGGAGCGGCTGTTGGGGCGTGACTCCGAAGGCGACCAGCTCCACCCTGAACTGCGCGCCCTCGCTGAGGCCATCATCGAAGTGCAGACCGCCGAAATGGCCGCCTACGAGGACATGCTGCTGACGCTAGACGCGCAGTAAAACCAGACAACAAAAAACCCCCCGCCGGGAAATACCCAGCGGGCATTTTTTTATTTTTATTCCCAAAGCGCGGGCGGCAGGCCGGGGCCGAAGCCCCGCCAGACCACCTCACCCTCCGGCGTGATCACGAAGGTCTGCGGTAGGCCGACCACCGCGTAATCCAGCACCACCGGGTCGGTCGGCTGAAGCAAGATGGGGAAGTGCAGCCCCAACCGGTCAACATACGGGCGCACGGCCTCCTCCCCCTCGCGTAGGTTGACCGCGATGACCGAGACCACGCCGGAATCGTAGAGGGTTTGCAGCGCGGGCAGTTCCTCGGCACACGGCGCGCACCACGTCGCCCAGAACGTGACGATAACCCAGCTGCCGCGCAGGTCAGACAGGCGCAGCGGCGCGCCGGTCAAGGTCTGCAGCTCGAAATCGGGCGCAAACCAGCGCTCATCGGCAGGGGCGGGCGCACACCCGACCAGTAATATCACCAACAGCGCCCAAAAAACCCTCACCCGGCCAAGCCCTCGACCACATCGGCGCGGTAGGCCATCCACGCCGGGATGAGTCCACCCAGACCGCCCAGCGCCAACGGCAGAACCCACAGCAGCGGCTCTAACGACCACACAACCTCGACCGGGACGGGGATGGCCGCGCCCTCAGTGACGGCTGCGCCGACCAGCAGCGCCGCGCCGTAGCCGAGGAGACGACCCAGCAGCGCACCGCCGAGGCTGACCAGCAGCGCCTCGAACAGCAGCACGCGGGCGACTGTCCTACGCGGCGCGCCGAGGCTCCGCATCACAGCGAGATCGCGCCGCCGGTGGAGCGCCGCGCCGTAAGCGGACAGAAACACCACCGCCAGCGCAATCGCCAGCACTAACCAGCCGACGGCGGTCAATAAGGTTTGTACCTGCCCGAACAGGTCGAACAAGCGCCCCAGCTCTTGACCGGGAAAGGCGGCCTGCGCGTCGGTGCGCGTGTAGAAGGTCTGCCAAATTGTGTTAGCCTCCGCGAATCCGACCGGCTGCACCAAAAGCGAGGTCAGGCGTTCGGGGTCGCCCGTTTGCGCGCCTAACCCCGTGATGGTGAATGGGTTTGCCGCTCCCCCCTCTTCTTCGGCGTGCGCGTCCCAGACCGTGTGGGTGGTGACGTAGACCGCGCTGTCGTAGGCCGTGCCGCTGGGGTGCAAAATGCCCACCACCGTATAGGCTTCGTCGTGGGTGTCGTCCTCAATGCCGCGCTCAAACCCATGCTGCGCTTGGAATTGGTCGCCAATCTGCAAGCCCAAGCCCTCAGCGGCGATGCTGCCCAAAACGGCCTCAAAATCGGCGTCGAACAGTCGTCCCGCGCTCAGACGGAAGGCCAGCGGCGCATTCAGCGACGGGCGTAACTGGAAAAAAGCCTCATCCGTCCCAATCACCGGCGCGCCGCCGATGTTGTCCCCTTTCGCCAGCGGAACGGCCAGCCGCACCCGTGGGTCGGCGGTCAATTCGTCGTAAATGCTGGCAGGGATGGTCCCCAACGGCAGCCCCTGTAACAGGACCGAATTTAAGACCAACTGCTGACCGTCGCCTTTCGCGCCGACCACCAGCACACCGAACGGGTCACTGGCTTGGATGATGCCCCGGCGTACACCGTCGCCTAGCGCCAGCGTCGCCACGGCCACCGCCACGCCAAGCGCGACCACCATCAGCGGGATGAGCGTCTGCACCAGCCGAGCACGTACCCCGCGCCAAGCGAGATCGAGGTCATACAGGATGGTAGACATGGTTTTCCTCCCCCGTCCGTTCGACCAGACGTCCGCCGCGCAAATCGATGTGATGGTCAAATTCGCCAGACCACGCCGGGTCATGACTCGCGACCACCAGCACCGCGCCGCGCTCAGCACAAGCCGATTTCAGCAGCGCGACCACCGCCGCACCGGAATCGGGGTCGAGGGCGGCGGTCGGTTCGTCGGCCAGCAAGAGACGGGGGCGATTCGCCAGCGCCCGCGCCACAGCTACCCGCAGGCGCTGACCGGTGCTGAGCTGGCGCGGACGGTAGCGGGCGAAATCGGCCAGCCCGACCTGCGCCAACAGTTCGAGGGCGGTCGGTTTCCAGCGCGCACGGGGTAGTTCAGCGGCGAACGCCAGCGGCATCACGATATTTTCCAGCGCGGTCAGCTCACCGATGAGGTGATGATTCTGGAACACGTAGCCGATATTCCCAGCGCGGAAACGGTCGCGGGTGGCCTCTGGCAGCGTGTACAGGTCGGTCTCACCCAGCGCGACCGTCCCAGCGGTCGGGCGCAGCAGCCCAGCCATAATGTTGAACAGGGTGGTCTTACCGCTGCCGCTGACGCCGCGTAATAAGACCTGCGCGCCCGCTGCCAGCGACCACGCCGGGATGTCTAGCACGCGGCGCACCTCACCGCTGGGAGCGCGGTAGTCGTGGGTGATGCGCGAAAGCTGGACGTTCATGGCAAACGCTCCACATGATCGGCATAGATGCGGACGAGGCTGACCATGCCGGTCTCTTGGTCTACCGACGCACCGACCTCTAACGTCCCGGTTACGCGCAGCGGAAATTCACTGCTGGTGATGGTTCCCTCGTTCAAATAAACCAGCGCGATGTCATCCGGCCAATCGGCGGCAGTGCTACAAAACGGGCAGAACGCCAGCCGCACCCGCGTAATCACGAAATAATCGAGGTCAGGCTTCAGCGGCGGGGCCATGTAGCCATCCAGAATAATTGCCTGCCCATCGAGCGAGACCAACTTGTCAGACAGGCGCAGTCCCGTCCGCAGGTCGTAGCCGTCGTAAAATTCCCCGAAAGCCAAACGTACCGGCGACTCGTCGAAGGTCAGCCGGTTGGCAGGGACGGGCTGCATGGCGGTGTCGGTCGCCCACGCGATGGCGCGTGCCTCACCCAGCGGGAGCGCGTTTTCCAGCGGCAGCGGGGTTGTGGTCGGCGGCGCGGCGTTCGCAGCGGCCACCAGCGCCCCAAACCCACCCGCAGACTCGGATGTTACGTCCGGCGTGGGGGGCGGTGTAGGTGTGGCGGTAGGGTCGGAATGAGCGGGCAGCGCCGTCACCGCGATGATGTCGGCGCGGCTGGGCGCGCAGGCCGCCAACAGCACGACCAACAGCAGAATCAGGGGAAAGTTTCGGGGCATAGCAGGGGTCTTTCGCTCACAGTAAACAGGCGGCAGGGGTACAGCGCGAGCCACGCCCCTGCCGGGTAGTACGACCCTGCGCCAACAACTCACCGTTGGCGCAGGGTGTTTTAATTACTCAGCACTTTCGACAGCCGGGTTCAGGCCGAGAGCCGACGCCATGCCGAAGAAGATTTCGCTCTGGTGGTACATGCCCAAGAACGCCTCAGCACCCGGCCCCATCGCGAACACGGGGACATCCTGCAGGGTGTGGACGCCGGTGCTGCTGGCGGGGTCGAGCGTACCAGTGATGAGGATACCGTTGGGGTCGTCATCCGGGTTATCGATGAACACGCCGTCTTGGTTGATGGCCGGAACACGCGGCACCGGGCTAACGCGGAAGTCCTCGGTGTGTTCGGGGCCGTTGTTGACGTTGCCGGCCAACACGATGGTGGCGTCCGCCCACTCCGGCTGGCCGTCGCCGTCGGCATCCGGGTAGTCCGGGTAGCCCGCGGCGTTGTAGACGCGGATGGCGCGGCGGCGCTCAAGGTCGGTCGTGCCAGCATCGAACACCTCGGTGTTGACGGTGCCATAAACCTCATAGCCGTGGCCGTGGTCAGCGGTAACGACGATGAGGGTGTTCTCCGCGAGGCCGTTGGCTTCCAGCCAAGCGATGGTGTCGCCGATGGTTTGGTCGAACTCAATCAGGTCGCTCAGGGCACGCTCTTGGTCAAGCGGGTGGAGCTGCTTGTCCACGCTGGCAGCCTCGACCGTCAGGTAGAAGCCGTTCTCGTTGGTGCTGAGGACTTCCAGCGCGCCGATGGTCATGGCCGACAGGCCGGGCTGGTCGGTGAACTCGCCGAGGTTTTCAGTGTAGACGTTGCGGTCCAGCCAAACGTTCATGTCGTTGGGGTGGAAGACACCCAATATGCGTGCCGGGGCATCGCCCTCGACCGCCGTCGAAAGCTCGGTATTGGTGGTGACCACGGTGTAGCCCGCCGCCTCGAACTCGGCGAACAGGTCGCGGTCATCGGTGCGGCGCGAGCCTTCGACTGACTGCGGAATCAGGCGGCGAGCGCCGCCGCCCATCAACACGTCGACGCCGAACTCCAGCGCCTGTACAACGTAGGCGTTGCGGTTGGCGTCGGCACGGTCACGCCCGTGGGCGAAAGCCGCCGCCGAGGTCGCGTCGCTGAAGTCAGCGGTCGTCACCACGCCGATGCTGTAGCCACGGGTGCGCTTGAGCATCTCGGCCAGCGTTTCGACCTGTGGGTCGTCCAAGCGGTCGGGCGAAGTGTCGCTGTAGCTGCCGGTCGCGTTCACGCTGCCGATGTGGCCGGTGTTGAGCGCGCTAGCGGTGTTGGCGCTGTCAGCCATCACCGAGTCGATGCTGCTGGTGCTGGCAAGCCCAATATAACGGAAGCTGTCAATGACGAGCGGGTTTTCCGCGCGTCCCTGAGTCATGCCGCGCACAACGCGCGCCGCCGAAAGGGTCGGGACACTCATGCCGTCGGCCACGAACAGGATGACGTTTTGCGCGCCGCTGCTGGCAACTTCGCGCACCGTCCACGTCGCGCTGGTGGTTGCGCCGCCAGCGGTCACTTCGACGACGTACTCACCGACTTCGGGGGCGGTCACACCGCGCCAAGTCGGGGCGACCACCTTGGTCGGCAGGCTGGTCAGCACGCCGAAAGGCTGCCCAAGCACGGTGAAGCCGGTCACGCCGCCGTCGGCGTTCAGGCCAAACTCCGCCGTCGCGCCGTCCGCCGCGCCGCCAGTGATGACGAAAGCCAGCGCGTTGTCCTCAACCAGCGCGCCAGTGACCGTCTCACCGGCCACAGTGACGTTCAGGACGCCATCAACCACAGCCACGCTGGCAATGCCAAAGGTCGGGTTGTAATAGTCACCGACCAAGCTGTCGATGGTGAAGTCATCGCCGGGCGTGCCTTCGCTGACCACTGCCGCCACGCGGCCACCATATTCCCACGTATCATCGGTGCGCTCGACGCCGAAGAACTCGCCGGCGGGCGTGCCATTGACCGTCACGGCGAAATCTTCGGGCAGTTCCGCCGCCTCAACTTCAACGCGGATGTCGAACATTGCGCCGGGGATGAACTGCGCGGCATCAACCGGCAGAATCCGCACGACAGGGGCCTCGGCCTGAGCGTTCAGCACCACGCTGAACAAGCCCATCACCACCACCAACAAACCAATGCGCAAGAACTTCATGTTTTACTCCTCGAAAACAAGGTACGGCACAAGTGACTATCCCACACCGGGGTTAAGGCTGATGCGCCGCGCATTTAATTTGTGCTAGGCGGGATTTAACATCCATTACAATTCGCGTTAAATTTCATAAATGATACTTAATATCATTTGTTGGTTTGGCCCACCTGTTAAGCTGCATCATCTATACCGCCCATCACGCGGTGGGTAGGGGTTGGGCAGTGGTGCGCCAGTTTGGGGTATGATTCCCCGCATGATACGCTTCCTGACCACCCACCTCCGCCGTACCCCGCCCCTTTTGCGGATGCTGGCAGCCCTTGCGCTGACCACGCTAACCACCGTCGTCCTGCTGCAACCCAGTACCCGTCCGCTGATTGGGCCGCCTGCGCCCATTGGCGCGCCGACGCTCGCCCGTGAAATCGCGCTGACCGCTGGACATATCGCTGCATTCTCGTCGCTGGTGGCGGTCTGGACGTGGGCGCTGGCCGCCCGGCTGTCGCTGACCCACGCCGTCGTCATCGCCGTAGCCGGGGCGCTCCTCTACAGCCCGCTGACCGAGTGGGGGCAGTCGTTCGTCCCAGACCGCAGTGCATCGCTGTACGATTTGGCCGTCAATACGGTGACGGCGCTCGCCACGGGCTGGATTATTAACCGTTTAGCGCACTCTTACCCGCCAGATGGGTTATAATCATGGGTACGGAAAAACGACAGGATTCTGCGCTAATTATGATGGCGGGGACATTATTCCCGGCTTCAGCCTGCCCCTGCGCGAATTCTTTTCTGTTATTTCCAATCCCTCATCCCCGACCGAAGGAGCCTAAGACACAACCATGAAATCTGACATCGATTCACTGATGCAGCAGCGCGGCCTTGACGCCCTGCTCGTGTTCGCTGGGCATGACCACAGCCCCACCCTCGATTATTTGACCGGCGGTGTCCGCATCACCGGCGGCGCGGCGCTCAAACTGCTCGGTCATGACCCCATTCTGATTGTCAACGGCATGGAGACCGCCGAAGCCCGCGCCACCGGCCTGACCGCCTACGATTATCACAGTATGGGCATGGAGACGGCGCGCAAATCTGCCGACGGCGACGCTGCGCTGACTCAAGCGCTGTTCTGGGGCGGCGTCCTCAGCCGCTTGGGGCTGCCGGGCGGCAAGGTGGGTATCTACGGCGCTGCCGACGCCAATACCGTCCTCGCGCTGGTCGATGGGCTGCGCGCCCACTTCCCCCAGTACACGCTGGTCGGTGAGATGGGGCCGACGCTGTTCGACGCGGCCTACACCACCAAAGACGCCAGCGAGATGGCGCGCATCCGCAGCGTGGCGCAGCGCACCAGCTCGGTTGTGCGGGCGACGTGGGACTTTATCGCAAGCCACCGCGCCGACGACAGCGAGACGGTGGTCAAGGACGACGGCTCACCGCTGACCATCGGCGACGTGAAGCGCTTCATCCGCCGCGAATTGCTCGACTGTGACCTAGAAGACACCGCCATGATTTTCGCGCAGGGCGAAGACGGCGGCCACCCGCACAGCCGTGGGAACGAATCGCAGGCGCTCAAGCTGGGGCAGGCCATCGTGTTTGACCTGTTCCCGCGTGAGATTGGCGGCGGCTACCACCACGACATGACGCGGACGTGGTGCATCGGCTACGCCCCGCCGGAGGTTCGCGAGGCTTATGACCAAGTGATGCAGGCGTTCGACATCGCCTTAGAGCAGTTCGGCGTCGGTAAGCCCACCCACCTGATGCAGGAGGCCGTGCAGGACTACCTCGAAAGTGTCGGCCACGCCACGGCGCGCAGCAAGCCGGGGACGGCAGAAGGTTATGTCCACAGCCTCGGCCACGGCGTCGGGCTGAACGTGCATGAAAGCCCGCGCATCAGCCACCTGAGCAAAGAAGACCGGTTCGCGGTCGGCAATGTCATCACCATCGAACCGGGCGTGTATTATCCGTCACGGGGCTTCGGTATCCGCGTGGAAGACCTGTTGATTGTGGATGAGCGCGGCGAATTGGTCTCACTGACCGATGTCCCCAAGGCGCTGGTGCTGCCCCTGCGCGGGTGATGCAGCCCAACAGGCCAATGTGTCAGTGGACATAACATTAATGGAATGTCCCTAGCCCGGCACGCTATAATTTTGCGTGAGATTCGTCGGGTTGGATGAAATGAGAGGCGTCCATGAGCGCCAAGACCATTACGCTAGAATGTACCTACTGCGGCCACCACGAGCCGATGCGGACGTTTGCGGGCGCTTGCCCCAAGTGCGGCGAGGTCATCGTGGAAGCGCGCTATGACCTTGACGCCCTGCGCGCCAGCCAGTGGGCTGAAGCGCTGCGCCA
>JALONW010000160.1 GCA_025454725.1 Anaerolineae bacterium | reverse complement strand
ACACCCGACTGGATTTCATCGACAATCAAGAGGATTCCGTGCTTGTCGCACAGCGCCCGCAGTTTGGGGAAGAAGTCATCACGCGGGACGACATAGCCGCCCTCGCCCTGAATCGGCTCAACCAGAATGGCGGCGACCTCGTTGGCGGGCAGCTTGCGCTTCAGCACGAAGTCCTCAATGTACTGAACCACGTCCCCCCAGTCGTAGCTGTCGTCCTTGGCGCGCTCGCTGTACCACTTGCCGGGGTACGGCACATGCTCTACCCCACCCGGAATATACGGGTAGTTGGCGCGCTGGACGTATTTGCTGGCCGTCACCGACAGCGAGCCATACGAACGCCCGTGGAAACTGCCATAAAAGCCAATAATGTAATTGCGATTCTCGCGGTAGCGGGCCAACTTGAGCGCCGCCTCGACGGCTTCCGTCCCACTGTTGCCAAAATAGACGCGCTTATCGTCTGGGCTGTCCGCCCCGTTGATGGGCGTAATTTGCTGAAGGCGTTCGGCGAGCTCGACCTGCGCCGGGCAGTAGAAATCGGTCGCGCCGATGTGGACGTACTTCTGTGCTTGCTTGGTGATGGCGTCAATAATCTTAGGGTGCGCGTGGCCGGTTGCCAGCACCGCGATACCTGCCGCGAAGTCGAGGTATTCGTAACCGTCTACGTCCCAGACGGTCGAACCCTGCCCGTGGCTCATCACGAAGCCATACGACCGGGTATACGACGACGACAGCGATTTTTCATCACGCTGCATCAACGGGCGGGTGTTGTCGTGTTTGTCACGCAGGACAAAACCTTGTTCACGCGGGGGATTCACCATGTTTTACTCCACTTGTCTAAATTGCACAACCAAACCGAAAAGAGTGTCTAATCTCGCCCTCAGAGTGTACCAAACCATCCCCCGCTGGGATAGGCCACGCCAGAGTGGTACAATCGGGGGCGGTTTCCCCCTAAATTAGAGAGCTGACATGACCCGCGTCACGCCTGTCCGCCAGCAGTACCTCGACATCAAAGCCAAGCACCCCAACGCCATCCTGTTCTTTCGGATGGGGGACTTTTACGAGATGTTCGACACCGACGCCGAGATTGCCGCCCGCGAGTTGGAACTTACCCTGACGGGGCGCAACTTCAGCCAAGAAGGGCCGCGCTCCCCGATGGCGGGCGTCCCGCACCATTCCGCCGAAGGTTACATCGCCCGCTTGGTGGAGAAGGGCTACCACGTCGCGGTGTGTGACCAACTGACCGAGCCCGACGGCAAAGGCCCGGTTGAGCGCGGCGTCACGCGTGTCATCACCCCCGGAACCATCATCGAACCGGGGATGTTGAGCGAGAACCGCCCGAATTATCTGTTGGCGATTCTCCCGTTTGGTGACCCGACCAGCCGAGATTGGAAATCGGCGGGCTTAGCCTATGCCGACATCACGACTGGCGAATTTGCCGCCACCCAGCTTTCGGGCGACGAGGTTGGCGTGATGGTGCTGGAAGAAATCGCCCGGCTCGCCCCGCGTGAGGTGTTGATGCCTCAGACGTGGGCGGCGGGTGTCACCTTCCCCGGCGGCGTTAGTCTCACCCCGCTGCAAGATTGGCAGTTCGAGTTTAGCAGCGCGCAGCAGGTCATCCTCCATCATTTTGGTGTCCAGTCGCTCGCCAGCTTTGGCCTAGACGACAAGCCCAACGCCACCGCCGCCGCTGGCGCGGTCCTTCACTATCTGCGCCACACCCAGCGCGACAACCTCGCGCAGATTACCGGCCTGCGCCCTTACCACACCGACGGATTTATGGTGCTGGACGCCTTCACCCGCCGCAGCCTCGAACTGACCGAGACCAGCCGCAGCCGCAGCGCAAAGGGCAGCCTGCTCAGCGCGCTGGACCGCACCGTCACGCCGATGGGTGGTCGTTTGCTGCATACATGGGTTAATCAGCCGCTGCTCGACCTTCAGCGGCTCAACGCCCGTCTCGACGCGGTGCAGGCGCTGACCGATTCCGAGGCCACCCGCCAAGACCTGCGCGCCGCGCTCAAGCGCGTGTCGGACATCGAACGGCTGACCAACCGCGTCCTGATGCGCCGCGCCGGGCCGCGTGACCTAATCGGCCTGCGCCAATCGTTGGAAGCCGTCCCCGACCTGATTGACGCGCTAGGCGTCCAGCCCGCGCTGGAATCGCTGGCGCGCAGCCTTGACCCTTGCATCGACGTCAGCAGTTTAATCGCCGACGCCATCACCGATGAGCCGGCCGCCAAACTCGACACACCCGGCGTTATCCGCCCGTCTTACGCCCAAGAGGTGTCGGACATTTTGGCAGCCAGCCGCGACGCCCGCGAATGGATGGCGAACCTAGAGCCAGTCGAGCGCCAGCGCACCGGCATCACGTCGCTGAAGGTCGGTTTTAACAAGGTGTTCGGTTACTACATTGAGGTCACGCACGCGCACACCAACAAAATCCCAGATGATTACATCCGCAAGCAGACCCTCGTCAACGCCGAGCGCTATATTACCCCGCAGATGAAGGAGTACGAGGCGCTTGTCCTCAACGCCGAGGAGCAAATTCTCAAGGTCGAACGCCAGATTTTCGAGGACGTATGCGCCCGCATCGCGCAGCACGCCCAGCCGCTGCTCAAGACCGCCCGCGCCGTCGCGCACCTCGATGTGTTTCTATCGCTGGCCGATGTGGCCGTGCGCGAGGGCTACTGTCGCCCCGTTTTGACCGATGACGACCGTCTGTTAATCCGGTCTGGTCGCCACCCGGTGGTCGAGCGCTCACTGTCCGACGGCGGGCGCTACGTCCCCAACGATACACACTTCGACAGCATGTCGCGGGTGCACATCATCACTGGGCCAAACATGGCCGGTAAATCGACCTACATTCGGCAGGTCGCGTTGATGACGCTGATGGCGCAGATTGGCAGCTTCGTCCCCGCTGACGAGGCGGTAATCGGCCTCGTTGACCGCATCTTCGCCCGCATCGGTGCGCAGGACGAAATCCACGCCGGACAGTCCACCTTCATGGTCGAAATGGTCGAGACCGCCCGCCTACTGTCGGGCAGCACCCGCCGCAGCCTACTCATCCTCGATGAGGTCGGGCGCGGAACTTCGACTTACGACGGCCTCGCCATCGCCCGCGCCATCATCGAATACATCCACAACAACCCTCGCCTGAACTGTCGGACGCTGTTTGCCACCCATTATCATGAATTGGTCGAACTGCCGGACATCCTGCCGCGCTGTCGCAATTTCAACGTGGCCGCCAGTGAAGAAAACGGGACGTTGGTCTTCCTCCACAAGCTGATGCCCGGCGGCGCAGACCGCAGCTACGGCGTCCACGTCGCACAGTTGGCCGGGCTGCCCAAACCGGTCATCGACCGCGCCCAACAGCTCCTGCGCGACCTTGAAGAGCGCGGCGCGGATTTCAAGCACAAACAGCCGCACCAGTTCAGCTTCTTCGACGCGCCCCAAAGCCCCGCCGTCGAGAGCTTGCGAGCGCTCAACATTGACGACCTGTCTCCCATTGAGGCGCTGACCAAACTCTACGAACTCAAGCGCATGGCGGGGAGTGAGGGGTGAGGTAGGGGCGTCCCCTCACTCCATAGCCCACTCTCTCAGCCTTCGGCGGCTAAAGCGCGCAAGCGGAGAGAGGGGGAATCTGGTTAGACATCTAGGGGAAATATCCGAGGCGTCAAACGGATGATGTACACCATTCCGATTAAAGACATCATAGTCGCAACCCCCTTCTCCCCGCTTGCGAGGGAGAAGGGGGCAGGGGGATGAGGGGGCCGCCGGGTCATCCCGAACCGACGAAAAAGGCCAAGAAAATACCCACCCTCATCCGTTATGATTGGCCTCTAGAAATCCCACAGCTCAAAACTCATCACCCCCAACTCATCACTTTACTAAACCACGACACTAAAGGACTCCACACCCATGACCGCCCAAATCATCGACGGCAACCCGATTGCCGAAAAGCTCCGCAAACGACTGGCGACCGATGCAACCGCCTTCACTGAGAAATATGGCTACAAGCCCGGCCTCGGTGTCGTGCTGGTCGGGGATGACCCGGCTTCGCAGATGTACGTCCGCATGAAGCGCAACGCCTGCGAGAAGGCTGGTATCACCTCGTATGCACACATCCTGCCCGCCGATTCGACTCAAGAGCAGGTCGAAGACGCCGTGCGTTCGCTGAACGAAGACCCCAAAGTCCACGGGATTCTGGTTCAGCTCCCGCTGCCCAAACACCTCGACGAGGAGAAAGTCCTCAGCCTCATCAGCTTCGAGAAGGACGCCGACGCCGCTCACCCGACCAATATCGGCCTGCTGGCGATGAAGGGACGCGAGCCGCTGTACAAGCCGTGTACCCCCGCCGGGGCGATGATTATCCTGCAAGAGTTGGGCGTGCAAGTGGCGGGCGCAAACGCGGTCGTGCTGGGGCGCTCCAACATCGTCGGGATGCCAGTCGCTCTGCTGCTGATGGAGGCCAACGCGACGGTCACGATTTGCCACAGCCGCACCAAAGACCTGCAAAGCTACCTCAAAGATGCCGACATTGTGGTCGCCGCGATTGGCCGCCCGAATTACCTGCACGGGAGCTGGCTTAAGCCCGGCGCAGTGGTCATCGACGTGGGGACGAACAAGGTGGACGACCCGACCAGCGAGAAGGGGTATAAATACGTCGGGGACGTAGACCTTGAATCCGCGCTGCCGGTTGTCAGCGCCATCACCAAAGTTCCCGGCGGCGTCGGCCCGATGACCATCACCATGCTGATGGTGCAGACCGTGCAAGCCGCCCACCGCCTTGCGGAGAAAACGGAAAACGCCTAATGGGGACACTGCTGCTCAAAAATATCGGCCTGCTGGTCACCATGGATGATGCCCGCCGCGAGATCAAGGACGGCGCGCTGTTCATTCGCGATAACGTCATCGTCGCCGTCGGCACGACCGCCGAGCTGGGAGACTCGCCCGCCGACGAGGTGCGCTCGCTGCCCAATCATGTCGTGCTGCCCGGTTTGGTCAACACGCATCATCATATGTTCCAAAACATGACCCGCGCCATCGCGCAGGAACACGAATTGTTCGGCTGGCTGACCACGCTTTATCAGATTTGGCGCAACCTGACGCCAGACATGATTTACATCTCAGCCAAAGTCGCCATGACCGAACTCATGCTGTCGGGCTGCACCACATCCAGTGACCATCTATATCTGTACCTTAACGGCGCGCTGATTGACGACGAAATCCGCGCCGCTGTTGACCTCGGTTTCCGCTTCCACCCCACCCGTGGCTCAATGAGCGTCGGCGAGTCGAAAGGTGGCCTGCCGCCCGATGACCTCGTACAGGACGAGGCGCTCATCCTGAAGGATACTCAGCGCGCCATCGAAACCTTCCACGACAACAGCAGCTACTCGATGCTGCGGCTGAGTGTCGCACCGACCGCCCCATTCAACGTCAGCCAAGACCTGATGCGCGAATCGGCGGCGCTGGCGCGCAGCGTCCCCGGCGTTCGGCTGCACACCCACCTCGCCGAGAACATCAACGACATTTTGTACAGCCAAGAACATTTTGGGATGCGCCCCGGCCAGTACGCCGAAAGCGTCGGCTGGCTGGGCGATGACGTATGGCACGCGCACTGCGTCCAACTCGACCACAGCGAGATTGACCTGTTCGCCCATACCCATACCGGCGTGGCGCACTGCCCGTGTTCAAACATGCGCTTGGCGTCGGGCATCGCGCCCGTCCGCCAGATGCTGGCGAAGGGTGTTCGGGTCGGGTTGGGCGTGGACGGATCAGCCTCCAATGACAGCGGTCATCTGCTGAACGAGGCACGCCAAGCGATGCTGCTTCAGCGCGTGGCGGAACCCAACCCCGCCGCGATGAGCGCCCGCCAAGCGCTGGAAGTTGCCACTCGCGGCGGCGCATCCGTGCTGGGGCGTGACGACATCGGCCAGCTTGCACCGGGCTTCGCGGCGGATGTGGTCGGCTGGCGCACCGATACACTGGCCTTCACTGGCGCATGGCACGATATTACCGCCGGATTGCTGTTCGGCACCTCGCAAAACGTCGATTTTTCCATCATCAACGGAAAAACGGTCGTCCGTGACGGCCACATGGTCGGCCTTGACCTGCCGGTCTTGGTCGAACAGCACACCAAACTGTCTAAATCACTGATAAATCGCTAAAAACATCAAAAAAAGGAAATCCCATGCAAACTCGTAAAATCGGCTCGCTCAACGTCAGCATCATCGGGCTGGGTTGCAACAACTTCGGCGGGCGCTTGCCCGACTATGCAAGCTCAGAGCGCGTGCTGCACGCTGCCCTCGACGCAGGCATCAACTTCTTTGACACCGCCGACATCTACGGCGGCACCAAGAGCGAAGAATTTGTCGGACGGGCGCTCAAAAGTCGCCGCAGTGAGGCAATTATCGCCACCAAGTTCGGCCTCGAAATCGACGCGGAACGGAAGGGCGGAGCCAAGCCCGATTACATCCGCCGCGCCGTTGAGGACAGCTTACGCCGCCTAGATACTGACTACCTCGACCTGTATCAGCTCCACACCCCCGACGCTCACACCCCCATCGCTGAGACGCTGGCCGTTTTGGATGGGCTGGTCAAGGCCGGTAAAGTGCGCGAAATCGGCTGCTCGAATTTCACGGTTGAACAACTGCGCGAGGCTGAGACCGCCCGCGATGATGGCGCACGCTTCGTCAGCGTGCAGAACCACTACAATCTGTTTTACCGTGAGCCGGAACTGCCCGTGCTGGAAGAATGCCTCAAGACTGAAACCGGCTACCTGCCGTATTTCCCGCTGGCACGCGGCCTGCTGACCGGAAAATATCGCCTTGGTCAGCCGTTCCCAGAGAGCGCCCGGATGCCCGGCCTCAAGTCTGGCGACTACTTGACCGAGGAAAACCTCAGCAAAGTTGAGAAGCTGCTGGCCTATGCCGAGGGCAAGGGCTACACCCTGCTTGACCTCGCGTTTGCGTGGACGGCCTATCATCCCGCCGTGTCATCGGTGATTGCCGGGGCGATGACGCCGGAACAAATCGCCCAAAACGTCGCCACCACCCGCTGGCAGATGTCCGAGGCCGAATTCAACGAGATCACCGCGCTGGTGGGTAAAAAACAAGATGGGAGGTTCTAGAAACCTCCCATCAAGCGTCGCTCTTATGGGTGACGGCCATATTGTTGCAGGTGAGTGGGCAGCTTAAACTGTTGATTCCCAGAAAGATTCACCAATGTTTGGGTTAGATTATAGTTTTCCCAGTGCAGTAGGATATGGGCAGGGTCAGAGGAGAACGGCACACCGATCCCTGCTTGGCTGAGGGGCGTCCCGTCCCCCGCGACGAGATGGACGTGTGGCAGGTAACTCACCTGATAGTTTTCATTCCCACCCCCCGGAATGTCCACCGCGATTTTGCTCCCGTCGGCAAAAACCCACTCAAGCCGTGAGGTCGCGTTCGAGTTGAGGTCATGGTTGATGCTCTGCGCTCCAGCGGCATTATTGATAATGGTATTGAGGTTTGGCACCACGCCCAGCGCTATTCCCCAAGAGGTTGGCGGCACAGGGTCGTTTGCGTAGTCATGACCGACATTTACCCCCGCCTCCTCCGAGACCGTTGTCTGGTTGCGTACCGACGCCACGATTGCCCAAGCAGCAGTCAACAAGGGTAAGAAATGAGATGAACGCTGGGGTATATCGTTAAAGGTAGTATTAGCATCAGTAAAGATATTGTTGATCAGATGATTTCTAACATTGGTCAAAGCAACTCCCGCCAGACCAAAATTATTGGCATTGATATAATTCTGTAGGGTCGTCGCGCCAACGGGAGGCTGATGATCAATAACATTTTGGATGGCTAAAAGCCTCCGTTCAGCCCTATTGATATGTGCGGGTATCAAGGCAGTTCGGAACGCCACCAAGTAATTGGTCAGATTCTGGATGATGGTATGCTCTTGGGCGGTTGGCAGGGGGACGACACGCTGAATGACTGGCTGGCGCGTCACAGCAAACACCGCTGGTGAAGGGTTACGGCGCTGCTGAGGATAAGCTGAAGTGCGCTGCAAGATGAACTGGTGGGTTTGTCGATTGCCTAAGGTGCGTTGAAAAACACACTGTGTTGTAAACAGTGAACGAGTTTTTTCATCTCAGCCTCAAGCCAATTTTTAGACGCCTCGCAATAATATAACACAAAGCGTAATGGTTATTTCATATGAAGCTGTATGATTAATGGATTCAAACAACATTTCAGCGTAAACGTTGAAATGTTGTCCGCCCCTACTTCAGCCCCACCCTCGCCCGCGCCTCACGGTAGTCCTGTGGGGTATCAACGCTGCGGAAGATGCTGTCCGTCTCGACGGTGACGCGCACGGCGTCCTCTAGGTGCGCCGTCAGCCAGCGCTCGAACCCGCCTTCCCCCTTCAGCGCCAACAGCTCCGGCCAATAGCGGCGGGCAACCAACACCGGATAGCCCGGCTTGCCGTCAAACTGGGGGACAACGAGGTCGCGCTGCTGCTCGGCGTAGGCCATCAAAAGCTGCTGGACAACCTTCGGCGGGATGTCAGGCTGGTCGCCCATCACCACTAGCGTCGCCGACACATTGGCCGGGAGCGCCTGTAGACCCGCCCTCAGCGACCCGTCTAATTCAGCGGTCTTGAAGGTGCGGCTCTGGGCAAAATTCACCTCCCAGCGCGCCAAGTTCTGGCGAATTTCGGCGGCATAATGCCCGGTAACGACCGTCACCGGGTCTACTTTGAGCTTAATCAACTGTTCGACGATGTGTTCGATGATGGTGCG
This sequence comes from Anaerolineae bacterium, assembly GCA_025454725.1. GTDB lineage: Bacteria > Chloroflexota > Anaerolineae > Aggregatilineales > Phototrophicaceae > Flexicrinis. The sequence continues at coordinate 6,049 of JALONW010000160.1, read as the reverse complement.
GTTATTCAGCCATGGCAGCAGCAGCTTCGGCTCACCCATCCGGCGCGACGCGCCCGCCGCCAGAACAACCGCGCCGACCGTGCGCTGAACCTCGCGCACTGGCTCATGGCCGCGCACCTCGCCCAAAGCGACCGCCTGTAAGGTGCTGTGGCGCAGCGCAATTTTGGCCGCCGCCCGCGCCCGTCGCCGGTTAAATGGAGTCATCGGGCTTTGATTGAAAAAGGCGACCGTCCGCACGCCATGCGGGACGCCGTGCATCCCCAAGTGTTCGTCTCGGATGACCTGCGCCACCCATGACGGCTTAATCGGCATCCCCTCTGGGAACGCGCACGCCCGTACCATCGCTTCGGGGTTATAAACATGGGCGGCGTCCAGCGGCTGACCGACCACCGCCAGCGACGCCACTGGAATCACCAGCGACACCCCCGCCGGGATGACCGGCTCGCCAGCACGGGGTGCTTTCAGCGGCAGACCATCGGCAGTGTCGGCCTCAATCAGCAGAATATCAGAGTCCAGCATGTCGGGGATGAGCGTGGCGATGCCGGGGTTGATTCCCAGCGCCCGCCCTCGACTGACCTCGCCGTGTAGAAACACGAAGCGCGATTCGGTCAGAGCCGCCGAAATCTGGTCGTGCGGCGACTCCAAAGGCAGCGCAACCGGCACCAGCCCGACCTGTTCCAGCGGCATCGGGACGGTCGAGGTCGCCAGCACGCGCCAGCCCAGCTCGGCCAGCTCGTAGCCGATTCCGACCATCAGCGAGGTTTTGCCCCCCGCCCCGATGAGGGCGACCATATCGCCCTTCTCAATCCCGAACGCCTCGCGGAACTTCACGCCTTAATCCGCCCCGTCCCTAGACCACCGCGCCAATGCCATGGGCGCGCAGCGCCTTGACCACCCGGTCGGGGGTCATCGGAATCTGGTCAACCCAGACACCCGTGGCATCATGCACCGCCGCCGCAATCGCCGGAGCCAGCGGAATCAGCGGCAGTTCGGCCACCCCGCGCACCCCAAACGGCCCCACACGGTCGGCATATTCCAAAATGACCGTCTTCACCTCAGTTGGCACGTCCAGCGCGGTCGGAATCAGATAGGTCGAGAGGTACGGGTTGAGGATGCGCCCCTCCTTGCTGATGAGGTTTTCCATCAGCGCATATCCTTGCGCCTGCACCACCCCGCCCTCGACCTGACCGACAATCAACTGGGGGTTAATTGCCCGACCGACATCGTTAATCGAGACCACGCGCTCCAGCCGGACATGCCCCGTCTCGATGTCCACTTCGACCTCAACCGCCATCGCGGTGTAGGCATAAGCGAAGTTCGGATCACAGTAGCCGGTTTCGGGGTCAAACGGGGTGGTCTTGGGCGGGTTATATTCAAAGATACCGACGGCGGGGCGTTCTTCGTGCGCCCACGCTTCCAGCGCTTTCTGCGCCGCGCCCCGGATGGCGTTCCCCTGCATGAACGTCAGTCGTGAGGCCGACGCGCTGCCCGACGACCCCATCAGCGTGGTGTCGTGCGACTCAAGACGCACCTTCTCAACCGGCACGCCGACCGCCTCAGCAGCCATCTGGACGAACGCGGTATGGGACCCCTGACCGACCTCAGCGCCGACCGCCCGGACAATCACCTCGTCGATGCTGTCCTTACCGCGCAGCTCAACGCCTGCCCACGAATGTTCAGGGTAGCCGAACGAATAACCGATGTTCTTCATCCCGACCGACAGGCCGACGCCCCGGCGCAGCGCCGGGTCACGCGGCTGGGGGATGTCTGATTTGACCCACGCACCGTCGGCCTGCGTCGGCCAGTAACTCTCGCGGGCGCAGGCGTCCAACACCTCAATCAGCGTACAGCCGGGAACAACCGGCGTCTGCACCGACGTGATGCTGCCATCGCGGTAACCGTTCTTCATCCGAATTGCCACCGGGTCCATGCCCAGCGCCGCCGCCAGCTTGTTAATCTGCCCCTCGGCTGCGAACATGGCCTGCGGCGCGCCAAACCCCCGGAACGCGCCAGACGGGATGTTATTGGTGACGACCGCAATGGCGTCGATGTGCAGGTTTTCGCACTCATAAGGGCCGCTGCCCAACAGCGCGGCGTTAGCGACCACCTTGGTCGAAGTGTAGGCATATGGCCCGGCGTCGCCCAACAGCGTCGCGCTGATGGCGGTAATCGTGCCATCGCGTTTTGCGCCCCATTTGGTTTGGATGTGGAACGGGTGGCGCTTGTGGTGGTAAAGGATGGATTCCTCGCGGCTCCACTGGGTCTTAACTGGCCTACCCAACTTCATGGCCGCCAGCGCCAAGACAATCTGGACGGACATATCCTCGCGCCCGCCGAACGCCCCGCCGACCGCCGGATAGATAATCCGCACCCGGTCATGGGGCAAGCCCAGCGCATGGCTGACCTGCCACAGGTCTTCGTGCGCCCACTGACCGGCCACCACCACCGTGACCCGCCCCTCATCGTCGATATAGGCAAGACCCGCTTCGGGCTGCAAGAAGGCGTGTTCTTGGTAGCCGGTCTCATACGTCCCCTCGACGATGACATCAGCGTCAGCGAAACCTGCCGCCATGTCGCCTTTGCGGAGCTTGTAGTGTGAGAACTTATTCCCCTGCCAATTGGGATGGATTTGGGGGGTCTCTGGCCTGAGCGCGTGTTCCATGTCAAACACGCCGGGCAGGTCTTCATATCCGACCTGAATCAGCTTGACCGCCTCAGCAGCGATGGCCTCGGTTTCGGCCACCACCACCGCAACACAGTCCATGTAGCAGCGCACGGTGTCGGCGGCGGGGTTGATCCCCCCGAGGCCACACAGCACCGGCTGGTCTTTGATGACCAAACCATATTCGTTATGCGGCACGTCTTTGGCCGTATAGACCGCCACCACGCCTGGCAGCGCCTCCGCCGCCGAGGTATCGACCGACGTGATGCGAGCGTGTACCCGGTCCGAGAAGCGCAACTTCAGCCACAACTGCCCCGGCAGGTCGATGTCTGCGGGGTACTGCGCCGCCCCCATCACCTTGTCAGGCGCGTCGCGCCGCAGCATCGACTTCCCAATGGCGACCGGCTCACCGCCGCCGTTTGTGCCGTTCCCAGCCATCAGCGGTCTTGCTCCTGCTGTTTGCGGCTCTTGGCGAGGTCTTGACGCACCACCTTCTGGCGCTGCTTGCGCGCCATAATCTCCGCCTGAACCAGCTTACGCTCGCGCTCTAGGTCTCGGTTGCTAATCTTAGATGTGATGGGCTTGGGCGCGAGGAACGAGTAAATCGCACCGAACAGCAGCACCAGCACAAACGCTATCGCAATGCCCATGATTAAATCCCACTGCTCACGGGGCAGGCCGGGGCGGACGCTGTTGTAGGTCGCCTCACCCAGCATCGGGCCGGTCGCATAGGCAATGCCAGCCGCTGCCACCAGCATGAAAAATCCGTAAATCGGCCACCAAGCGCGGCGCTTGCGGCCTTCGATACCATCTTTACGTAGGGGGTCTTGAGGTTGACGCATGATGTTTAGCCCTCTTGGACGGCACGCTGACGCGCCGCCTCTAAAAACGCTTCGACAATCTTATAATACCCAGTACAGCGGCATAAATTCCCGCTGATGCTCTGGTTGACCTGTTCGACGGTCGGCTGCGGATGTTCGTCCAGCAGCGCCGCCCCCGCCATAATGAACCCCGGCGTACAGTACCCGCACTGTACCGCTCCACGCTCGACGAACGCGCTCTGGATGGGGTGCAGCGTGTCGCCTTGCTTCAGCCCCTCGACCGTGACGATTTCGGCACGGTGAGCGCGGGGCGCAGGAACCATACACGCCATCACCGCCGCCCCGTCGAGGAACACCGTACACGCGCCGCATTCGCCCTCGGCGCAGCCCTCTTTCGTCCCCGGCAGACCGCCCTCCTCACGCAGAAAGTCGAGCAGCGTCTTGTCGTGGCCGCTGTGGAAGGTGCAGCCGCGCCCGTTGATACTCGTCTCGATGGGCGACGCGCCCACGTGCTGGGCGGGTTCGGCCAGCGCGACGTGCGGGGTCGGCCCCCACAGCATGGCCGGGTCAGTGGGCAGGCCGTCGGCCATCGTGCCTGCTGCCAAGCGCCGCAGCGCCCGCGTGACCAACACCGCCACCATCTCGGTGCGGTATTCCGCCGGGCTGCGGACATCGGTAATCGGCTTGGGCGTGTCTGCCGCCGCCTTGGCCGCCGCCCGGATGGTCTCCGCCGTCAGTGGCTGACCGACCAGCGCCGCCTCCGCCGCTGGCACGCGGATGATGGTCGGCGCGACGCTGCCCAGCGTAATCGCCGCCGATTCGACCACCCCGCCCGCGCCGAACTTGACCACTACGCTCACGTTCACCACGCTGATAGCCTGCGCCCGGCGTAACCCCAGCTTGAGGAAAATTCCGCGTTCGTTTTCCGCCAGCGGACGCACCCGCACCGCCTCGACCACTTCGCCGGGGCGCAGCACAGTCTTACGCAGGCCGGTGTAGAACTCAGACAGCGGCACAGCACGCGACTCACCGCTGGCCGAGATTAAATCGACCTCAGCACCCAGCGCCATCAGTGGGCTGATGGTGTCATTGGCGGGCGACGCAGTGACGAGATTGCCGACCACGGTGGCGCGGTTGCGAATCTGCGGCGCGCCGACCTCCCAACACGCCTGCACCAGCGGCAGCGCGACCCGGCGCAGCACATCGCTGGCGACCACATCATTATGTGTGACCAACGCGCCCAGCCGCACCCATCCGTTGGCCTCGGTAATCGTGTCCAGCCCGGCCACCCGGCTGATGTCCACCACCACCTCGACGCCGGGGCGCTGCCCACGCTCCATCTCGATGAGCAGGTCGGTCCCGCCCGCAATCAAGCGTGCCTTCGCGCCGTGTTCGGCCAGCGCCGCCGCCGCCTCGTCTAGGGATGTCACCTGAATATAGTGTTTCCACATACGTGATAACCGTCTTACCTTCTCTGGCGTGCCTGAGGCTCTATCTCCAGCACCGTATAGGGGTTGATATTATAGACCATTGTGCCGTGGAACTGTGTGCGGGTCGTCACGCGCCGGTCATAGGTGTGGACGTGACCATGCACCATGTAACGCGGACGGTACCACCGCATGAACCAGCGCAGTGACCGGAAGCCGTGGTGCGGGCGGTCGTCGGCGTCGTGGATGTGCTTGGCGGGCGAATGTGCCACCAAGACATCGACCCCGCGCCCCCGCACGATGCGCGAGAGCAGCAAGCGCGGCCCCAACCCCAACACCATCTGCGACATCTCCAATTCGCTGTATTGGATTTTGCCCTCATTATAGCGTATCGACCCCTCAAGGCCGACAAAGGTTAGTCCACTGTGCTGCACCACCTGCTGGTGCAGGTCAATCCCGCCCGGCGGATACTGGGCATACATCTCGTCGTGGTTGCCGCGCACGTACAGCAGCGACACCCCCAGCACCGAGACGATATACTCTAAATAGGCGGCAGGCAGGTCGCCGCAGCTCACCACCACATCGATGTCCGCGTAACGGCGGCGCAAATTGGCCGCATTTTCGAGCTGCGGCTGGGTCGTATCGCTCACACAAAGAATCTTCACGGCCTAGCAAATCCGGCGTCATGCCTGACGCCCCTCTATTCAATCAACGATAATTTCAGCGACGAGGACTCGCCCGTCCCTTTCTTCATACGCGCCACCCACGACGCGGGGTGCAAACCGCGCAAAAGTAGTCGGCTCATACAGCCCAACCGCCAGCGTATATGTCCCCGGCGCAAGTGAGGTTAAGTCTAGCACAAACTCGTCGGTAAACCCGCTGACGGGTTCAGCCCAATTCGAGGGGGGCAGCGCGCCGCGTCCGGGCCGGACATCGACCTGCGCTACCGGCGGCTGACCGAGGTCTGCGTACAGGTGGGCGAAGGCCACAGCGTCGGTCGGCAGCGCCAAGCGCCCCACGTCCGAGGCGCGCCACGCCAGCCGCACTGTCAGCCGACCATTTTCCCGCACGGTCTCAACCGATTCGAGCAGGACGCCCGCGCTGTCGAAGCGCACAACCGGTTCACCCACTGGCGCGGA
>JALONW010000159.1 GCA_025454725.1 Anaerolineae bacterium | reverse complement strand
CGCCCAGACTCGACCCGTGACAGGTCGAGGAAGTCGTTAATCAGCGAGAGCAGGCGCTGGCTGTTGGCGCGCACGCGGGTGAGGTATGTCCCAGTTTTGTCGTTGTAATCCGTGCCGCCCATCCGGTTGAGGATGATGCCGACGAAGCCCTCAATGGCGTTCATCGGCGTCCGCAGCTCGTGCGACATGGTGGAGAGGAATTCGGACTTGAGGCGTGAGTTCTCGTCGGCCATACGCTTGGCGGCCTGAAGCTCGCGGATGAGGCGCTCGCGCTCGATGGCGCGCTCGTTGACGATGCGAATCATGTCGTTGAAGGCTTTGGTCACCTCGCCAACCTCGTCCCGGCGGTTGACCTGCACCTGCACGTCAAAGTTACCCTGTGCCACCTGTTCGAGGCTGGCGCGCAGCGAGGCCAGCGGGCGGAACACCAGCCAGCGCAGCAGCGACGACCCCGCCGTCAAAATGATGACGAACACGATTAGTGTGACGACCACCAGCACGATGACGGCTGTGCGTGTGGCCGAGAGTGCCTCGGTCTGACTGATTTCGGTGAACACCACCCAGTTTAGGCCGGGGATGCGCTCGACCGACCCGATCACCCCCTCGCCTTGGAAGTTGTCGTAGGGTTCGGTCAGCAGGTCGAACATTGGGGCGCGGATGAACTCTGGCCGGTCAGCGATGGTGGTATTGGCCGCTACGACGCTGGCGTCGGTGTGCGCCAGCACGACGCCAGTCTCGCTGGCGACGTAGGCCGTGCCGGTCTCACCGAAGGTCAGCTCCGCAATCAGTTGGCTGAACACCCCAAGGTTGAGGCGGACGGCAATTACGCCGTTAAATTCCTCGGTCGGCAACGACATGATGAGGTAGGTTTGGCCGTCCGCTGTGCGCTGCACTGGGCTGAGGTATGGGGCTACCACATCGACTGGGATGGGCTGGGTGGGGAACGTCGTGTCAGTCGGCGAGTCGGGCGTCTCGGTTTCGGCGGCGGCCAGCCAGCGCACCAGCCACTCGGCTTGTCGCCCAGCGGCTGTCCCCGCCAACAGCGGCAGGTCACGGAATTCGTTCGCCAGCACCCGCCCGCGCACATCGACCACCACCACCTCGTCGAACGATGGGTTCTCGCGCAGAAGCTGGGCGGGGATGTCGGGGTAGGCATTGGGGTCCGAGAACTGCGCGCCGATAGACAGGCCGCGCTGGGCGTTCTCGATGAACGACAGCACGCGGAAGGTGGCACTGCGGGCGGCCTCGGTCTGGCGACCCTGCCACTGCTCGGCCTCGGTGCTGGCGACCAATGCCACCACGGTGGCGGCGATAATCGCCAGCAGCAGCAGGAACAGCGTCGAGAACAGCACCAGCATCCGCGTACTAATGCGGGTCGAGTCAGCTTGGGCGGGCGGTGCGATGGCAACAGACATGGGCGTCCCTTTCTCAGGCGGGCAGGGGGATGGTGTAACCCGCACCAGCGGGCAATGATTAAGGCGGATGATTAGATGATAACAGCTTGCCTAACGAGTGTACCAATCCTTGCCCTTATTCGTCATAAACCTTTTGCAACAATTTGGCTGCGAGGCGAGCTGGGTATTCCAAATTTTGGGGGTATGTTGGTGATTCGGGTAGATTTGGTCTAACATTGGAGATGGTTTGAAGTCACACGCTTTCACTACACACTCATGCTGCCGGAGGGCGCGATGGCACGTTGGTTTTTACTGGTAGGGTTGGGGTTTTCCATCGTCTTTACAAGCCCAAGCGCCGCGCAGCCCGCCTGTGAAGGGATTGAGCTGGGTGCTACCGTGATGAACTTAGCCAGCGTCTCGGTAGAGCTAACATGCGCGTTCGGGCGCTCAGAGGCCGGTAATGAGCCTGTGCCAACCGACAAATATCTGGTGGTGATGACCGGGCGCACGCTCAACGCGACCGGCACGACCATCACCCTATATGACACCGATTTTGTGCTGATTGTGAATGGCAGGCAGCACACAGCTTCACCCTATTGGATGGAGCGCGTCGCCCGTGAAAGCGGCAGTCCTTCATACCCACGCGCCAACAATGTCTTTGAGGGGCGGCCCTACCGTTTGGATACGGACGAGGTTGAGGAGGGCATCATCTTGGCGTTTGAGGTGGAGCGGGCGTTGTTCAACGGCGCTGCCGAGCTGCCCGCCCAACTAGGCTTCTACCATTCAGGCCGTCTGCCCGAAATCCAGCGCGTCGGTCTCATCTTGCGCCCAGCGCCACCCCCAGTCCGCCTACTAGAGGTGTTGGAGGGGGAAATCGCCCCACCGCCTGCTAACACGCAAGCGGTGGCTGTGCCGACAGCAACCATAACACCCACCCCAAGACCATCTTTGTTGCCAACTCCTACTCTCATAGCAACATTACCGATAGGCAATAACAATCCCTCAGTTCCTATTGGCACTAATGACATCGTATTAGATGCGGGTAATGTCCGAATCCACGTCCAACAGATCATTTCGCCGCCTACCATTGGGTCGGAAGGACCTGATATTGGTTATGAATTATTGGCTTTCGAGCTGATGGCCTATAATTTCAATGAACAGCCTATTACCCTATATCAAGATCAGTATACGCTCAGTTTTCCGGATAATGACCGTATCCCTAGTGTCGTACTTGACCGCAACCGTTCACATGCCTATGCGAGTACAATGGGTCGGGGTTTAAAGGCTCCAGACTTCGGCGCAGCATTTACTAACCGCTTAGAAATTCCATCACAACGGTTTGCGCCCGTTGCGCTTGTGTTCCAAGTCCCAGCTGGAACTACCAACCTATACCTGAACATTAAGTTTCCCAATGAAGAGGTTCAGACGCGGAGCCTGTTGATCGAGCCGGGTAGTTTTGACGGGGGCGTCGTTCGCGCCATCAATGAGGGCAATCCGTATGATCCCAACTTTACGGCTTACACCATCTTGGATTACGAGATTGGTGAGACGGAGGTCATTCTGGGCGCTGAGAAGATTGATGAGGAAGTCGAGTCGAATTGTGGCAATGATGCCCCGCGTGTCATCGAGGTTGTCACCCAAGAAGCCTATGCCTTCTCGTCCAGCCGCACCATCACCAACCTGAGCATCGGGCCAAGGGTAGACGTGAACATTTCTGGGGAAGACCTGCTCCAAATCGTGGTGATGCCCTCACGGGCGCTGACAGCTTTCTTAAACATCCTGACCTTCTCGCTCGATGTCGAATCTAGCCGCGAAAGCACGCAGGAGTTTATCTCGGAAAGCACCCAGAAGACCGAGACCATCACCATTCCACCCAACTATGAGCTGGTCATCACTGAACTCAACAGTCGGGCGCAAACACCCATCAAAGCGGCGGTTTGGATCGCGGGCTATACCTATGACGTGAACTATACCGTCCCCGGTACGCTTCAGATCAACCAACCGCGCATCCGTCCGTGTTCTGGCTAACCCTCAGAGGGTTCTGTGGCATAATGGGAGGATAACGCCCGCCGAGAGAGACAGCCCGCGCCCCAATGAAGCCCAAGAACCTGCTCGACCGACATGACCTCCAGCCGAAAAAGAGCCTCGGTCAGAATTTTTTGCACGACCCCAACGCGTTGGACAAAATTGTCGCCAGCGCCGACCTGAAGCCGACCGATACCGTCCTCGAAATTGGGCCGGGGACGGGGCAGTTGACTCACCACTTGGCGCAGGCCGTCCAGCGCGTGGTGTGCGTCGAAATTGACACCCGTTTTCAGCCCATCCTAGAGGCCGAGTTCGCTGACCAGCCGCACGTCGAGTTCGTGTGGGGCGATTTCCTCACCTTCGACCCGGCGGCGCTGGCCGGGGACGATTTCGTCGTGGTCGCCAATGTGCCGTACTACATCACCAGCGCCATTTTGCGCCACCTGTTGGAGCAGTCCGTCCGCCCGCGCCGCTTGGTCATGACCATCCAATTAGAGGTGGCCGAACGGATATGCGCCAAGCCCAACGACATGAGCTTATTGGCCGTCAGCGTGCAGTATTACGGTAAGGCGACGATAGCCAGCAAACTCAACGCGGCGGTGTTCTGGCCGCGCCCCGATGTGGACAGCGCCGTTTTGCGCGTCGATACCTACCCCGCGCCGCCGGTCGATGCGCCATCCGACGCGGCCTTCTTCCGCATGGTCAAGGCGGGTTTCAGCCAGAAGCGCAAACAGCTCAAAAATTCGCTGGCCGCCACACTGCGCTGGGGGTCGGCGGAACTGGCCGCCCTGAGCGCCGAGTCTGGCGTCGATTTGACCCGCCGCGCCGAGACCCTAACCCTCAAAGAATGGGCGGCTTTGACCCGCGCCGCCGAGTCGGTGAACCCAGCGGGCGGCTAAGGGCGTATAATAGGGGGTGTTGATGGGCGCAGGTGGGTACAGCGCCGCACGCCACCCCACTTGTTGCCGGTGATTTGACTGAAGGACCCTGATTATGATTCGTGTGCGCCGCCGTGACCGTCTCTGGCTGACCATCGTTAGTACCCTCACCGCGTTGGCAATTTTTGCCACCAGCATCCCGCTGATGCTCAAGTTCGGCATCCTCGCGCTGTTCCTCGTGATGGTCGGGCTGGTCGTGTTCGACTTCGACGCGATGGGTGCGCTCCGCAGCCGCGTGACCGAGCGCCCGCGTGGGACGGCACAGGCGCGGGAAGCCCTTAACCGTGCCACCAACAACGGCGGCGGCGACTGGGTGGGGCTGTCGCTGGAGGACATTGGCCTGATTGCCAGCCAGCAGACCGAGGATGGCCTGACCTACGAGCGCACGCGCACCATTACCAACGAATTTGACGGGGTGCGCCCGTATGTCCAGCTGAACGCCGGGCCGGGCATGGCTGAACGGCGCGCCCACATCCGCTATGAACTGCTCGACCCGTCCGGCGAGTCGCGCTTTGTCTACGAAGACAACGCCTACCTCCGTCTGGGCGAAAACACCCTCCACCCCGACCAACACCTGCCGCTGGGTGAGCTGACCAGCAGCCAGATGGGGCAGTGGGACATCCGTGTGCATGTCGATGGCCGCCTGATTGGGATGCTGTCGTTCACTGCCACCCCAACCGATGGCGAGCGCCTCGGACGCCTTGGCGACCGGCGCGACCGCCCCACCTCATTTGAAGACCTGCTCCGTCAGGGGCGCGGCGACCGGGAATAACGGCTATGTCTGGTGGTTTAATCTTCCTGCTTTCATTGGCAGCGGCATTTGTGACCGGCGGCGGTATCCCGGTCTTTTTCATTGCCATGCTGATGCTCAACATCGGTAACAGCATCGCCAAAGAGGTCTTTAAGGAAGTCGGCGGCGAGATTCGCGGCGAAATTGGTCGGGAAATCAACCGCGAGGTGCGCCAGCGCGGTCGCGGCGGGCGTCAGCAGTGGTCGATTGAGGAGGCGTGGGACCGCCGCCGGTCACGCGACCAGCGCAGCAGCCGCGATGACCGCTATACCCTCAGCGACAGCCGTCGCCGGGAACTGCCCAGCCGCGCCGCCAGCACCTCCACCCAAGCCAAGGCTAAGGCCAAGAGCGTGGACCATCCCCACGCAGACGAGGCCGTACGCCGCGCCGGGATTGACCCCGACCGCGCTGGCCTGACGCTGACCGATGTCGGCCTGATTGTCTATGGACCAGAACCGCGCCCGGTCGTCCACCGTGAGCTGGCTGTGCCAGACACCGCTGACTATGTGCAGCCGTTCGCGGAACTCAAGGCCGTGCGCGCCGCACGCGGCGTTCTGACCTTCGAGCTGGTAGACCCGGCGGGCGAGGTGGTCTACCGCCGCGAGGAGCAGCAGCAGATTAAGGCCGGGAAGACTGCCGTCATCGCCCGGACGCGCCTGCCGATGGGCGACCATTTTGACTTCTCGCAGGGCTGGACCCTGCGCCTGTACGCCAACGATGTCCTGTTGGCTGAACATCCCTTCGGCTGGTTCGACCCGTCTAACCGCACCGAGGCGCTGCGCGAGGTCATGTCCAACGACGGTGAACTGACCGCCGACCTGTCGGCGCTGATGGAAGACGAGGGCTTCCAGCCGATGTCGCTGGATGACCTGTTGGGCGACGAAGAAGCCGCCGCCCCGCGCCGCCGCGCTACGCGTTAAGCCATTACCTGAAACAGTGTAACCTGTAGGCCGTCCGGCGCTTGCAGGCGGGCGTTGAGGTGGTTCCACGGCGTCAGCGTCGGCGGATGCACCAAGACCGCGCCGTAATCCTGCGCCCGCGCCACCGCTGCATGGACATCGGTCACCTCGAACGCGAAGCGGATTTGGCCGCTGAGGCGCGCCCCAACCTCTAGCTGGTCAACCGCGCTGGCGTGGGCGTCGTCAAAGATTTCCAGCGTCGCCCGCCCCGCCGAGAAAATTTGACCATTCCCGTTGTCCGTCCAGATTTCGCCGGGGTCCAGCCCCAATCCATCGCGGTAGAAGGCCACCGCTCGGTTAAAGTCATCGACCGTCAGCGCCACGCGAAACTCAATCACCGGCATGGGGGAAACCTCCTCGTTTGGGATGTATATTCACCCCATTTAGACGCGGCAGGCTGACGGCATAGTACACAGTGCGGTGATTATTTCACCCCTCTGGGTTAAGGAACGTCATGCCCCGGCCAATCAACGTCCGCGCCCAGACAGTGAAACCATCGCCCATCGCCCACGGGTCGTCAAACGCTCTAGGGGTGGTGATGGTGATGCGGACGGTGTGTAGGCTGGTCGCGTCGTCGCTAATGGCCTCAATCGTCAGCTCGCCCGCCTCATCAATGCTGTCACGCAGCGGGGTGTTGTCGTCTGAGGGTATAATTACAATACCCGGCGCGAGGCGCTCGGTGAGCGCAGCGGCGGCAGTTTCGGCTTCTTCGGCGCTGGCAAAGGTCATGATTATCTCGCCATAAGCGTTTGTTTCATCGGCAGTCTGGGCGAGGGCGATAATGCCAGACGCTGGCATTGGCGGCAGTACGACCGGCTCTGGTGTCACATCGGGGTCGCCTGCGCCTAGGCTCTTGGGGTCAAGCAGAATCACAGCTCTAACATATGGGCGTGTGTAGATGAGGTTGGCAATCTCCGTGACCACCTCATCCTCGTCCAGCGACGCAATTTCGCCGGTCTGCGCCGACTGCATGGCCGTCAAGACACCGAGGTCGATACTGTTGAGCAGCAGCGAGTCACTGACGAATAACGGCGCGTTACGCCCTAAAGCACCTCCGAACGGGTTCGCTCGGTTTATTCTCGACATGGCCGAGTCAAACCCTGAATCACAGCCGTCTGGGCCGCACAACAAAACCACGTCCGTATCATCCACGGGTTCGGCAGCGTAATCGCGTTCGGCATGGGCTTCTGTGATTGCCTCAATGTCAAATTGACCGCCCAAGACAATCCCAATCGGGGGGAGTTGACCAAATTCCAACGCATAATCGATGTCGAACATATCAACCCCAACGGCAGCAGGCATCTCATCAAGGACTGTAAAAGCCTCTCTCAATGTATTCACCCCAGCCAAATAATTCGTGAGTGATACCGCCAATAGTTCATCATCTGTGGCTTCTGCAAAACTGCCGGTAGGTTGTTCAATCGTAAGTAGGGCGTAACCGACGCGATAATCGACAAAGCTGGCGATGATGGGGCTGGCGCGCACTTCAGGTGTGTCTGGGACGGACGCCAGTGCCACCAACAGCGCATGGACGGGGGCGTTGTCCGATTCGTCGGTCTCTTCTTGTGCGTTGGTCGGCGCGACCAGCGACATTAGGAAAAGCAGGGCTAACATCAGGGGCAAACGTGGGGTAGGCATGGTTTTTTCCGCCTTCGGGTTCATTAGGCATTTTTTTAAATGGTGTGGCGGCGTTTAACCCCCACCCATCCCCACTGTATAGGTCATTTTAATTTTTGGGAAATCGAGGCGGTCTAGTGCGTGTTTTTAGCCGTCGCTGATGACCTCCCAAGCGGTCTGGCCTGCCGCGCCCACCACCAGCACCTTGAGCGCCAGCAGCGCGCATTTTTGACGGTTGGGCATCAGCGGCAGGCCAATCATCTCTAAGATGTCGGCACGGGTCAGGCGCAGCGCGTCGGCCAGTGTCATCCCCAGCAGGCGCTCCCCCAGCATCGACGCCGACGCTTGGCTGATGGCGCAGCCCTCGCCTTCCCAGCCGACTGCCGTGACGACCCCATTGAGTGACAGGCGCAGCGTCAGGCGCAGGTGGTCGCCGCACAAGGGGTTGTGTTCAGCGTGGTCGAAGTCAGCGGG
>JALONW010000517.1 GCA_025454725.1 Anaerolineae bacterium | reverse complement strand
TTGTCCAATGCGCTTTATTTGCACGTTTTACACCATCTCAGCTCGCGGGGGACAGGATCCCTCGCGGAGGACATGATCCCTCTCCTGCAGCTGTTTTGATTGACGACTTAGCAGTAAATAACCAATTTTAGTTACATTAAATGACTTAATGGTAATGTCTACTTCGGACACCACAAAAGATGAAAATTAGCTTCTTGGGCGCAAGCCTGACAGAAGGGGTCTACGGCGGGAGCTATGTGAACGCGGTCGCGGCGCACCTGCCCGGCCACACTATCATCAATCGGGGGGTGGGGGGCAGCACAGCCAACAAACTGCTCGACCGGCTGCCCGCCGTCCTCAACGACCTGCCGGACGCCTGTTTCGTGCTGCCCGGCAGCAACGACGCGCTGGCCTATGCCTTCCCCGCCACACGACCCTACTACAAATCACAGCAGGGGCTGCCCGACGGCTACTTAGAGCCAGACGCCTACGCCTCGCTGCTGCGCGACCTGCTCACGGAGCTGACGCTCAACCGCGTGCTGGTGCTGGTCGGCCTACCACCGATGGAATACAGCCCAGAGGCCCAGGCAGCGATGACGCTGTTCAACGCCAAGACCGCCGAGGCCGCCGAGTCGCTTAACCTGCCGGTGTTCGACTTCGGCGCGCACCTCAACCCGGCCAGCGTTCCGCCGCGCCCACCTCTCACCCTCCAGACCGTCTTCCTCATCGGTGACCGGGTGAAGGCGCGCTGGGACGATTACGACGCGGAGCAGGCGGTAGGTGGTTACAGCTACAGCTTTGACGGAATCCATCTCGTCCCCAGCGCGGCGGAACGGGCAGGGGCGGCGCTGGCGGGCTGGCTGCGGTCAGAACTCAGCCTCGGCTAACCGCCCTGTTCGACCAAACGACGCAGCGCGGGCAGAATCAGGGCGACGGCGCGCCCCCGGTGGCTGATGGGGTTCTTCTCGGCGTGGCTCATCTCGGCGAAGGTCTGAGTATAACCATCGGGGATAAAGGCGGGGTCATAGCCAAAGCCGCCCAGCCCGCGCAGCTCATGCCCAATCTGGCCGGGGCAGACCCCGACCACATGCTCGGTCTGTAGGCTGGGGCTGCACAACATCACCACACACTCGAAGCGGGCGGTGCGCGGCGCGGGGACACCTTCCAGCGCCGCCAGCAGCTTGGCCGGGCCGCCGTAATAGGCCGTGTTGACGCCCGGAAGACCGTCCAGTGCATCCACGAACAAGCCACTGTCATCGGCCACCGTCCACAGCCCCGACGCTTTGGCGTAAGCGTGCGCCTTGAGCGTGGCGTTGTATAGGAGGGTATCGCCGTCCTCAACTACGTCCATCTCCGACAGGCCGACATCCTCGGCAATCAGGACGTTGACTGGCAGACCGCCCAGCAGTTCGAGGAATTCGGTGCGCTTGCCGGGGTTGCGCGTGGCGAGCAAGATGTCCATAAAAGGGGAAACTCCTGTGTATTGTGGTGAGCTGTCCCCCATTGTGTCATAAATCAGGCTCCCGGAAGTAGGGCGGGCTTAATCGCGTGCTGACCGCCCGACCCACACGTACAGAGCGCCCATCACCACCGTCTCGAACACCAGCGCGACCACCACGTCGGGGTGGGACAAGACCGTCGCATCCCCGACCGTCAGGCGCGCCAGCCCGCCGATAAAAATCAGCGCGAACGCCAGCCGCAGGCTGTCGCGGTAGCGGCGCAGGTCGGTCGTGCCCACGCCGATGAACACACTCAGCGCGGCGAACACCCCGCCGAGGAAGCGGAAGTGGCTGTCTTGAACCCCATAGCGCGCCGCCTCGGTGATGGTGAGAAAATCGGTCGCCCCCTGCCAGCCCAGACCGGCGATGCCGCCCCAGCCGAAGTCGAGGCCGAGGAACACCCCATACAGCGCCAGCGCGATTAAGACGCCGCGCAGCGCCCACATCTCCACGCGGCTCATGCCTGCACCGCCGGGACGCTGAATCGCCTCCCAGTTGCGGTAATCGGCCTCGCGCCACACGCGCAGCCCGACAATCACACTGAAGGCCAGCCGCCAGTGCGGTTCTTTGATGGCCGAAACCTTGAGCGCGCCGCCGAACATCCCCTCGCTGGCCGGGTGGAGCAGGTCACGGATGGGCTGCATGTAGCCATCAGCGGACTTTTCGGCCTGTACGCGCTGCTGCGGCGTCGAGGCCAGACCGAGCGCCATACACACGAGAAACGCGGCGGTCGGACGCTGGGCGAGGTCAGCGCGGTGGCGCTGGATAAAATCCATCGCTTCGGGCAGCCAGCGGTCGATGCGGATGGCACTCCCGACCACTACCGCCCGGTACTGCGTCACATCTTGGACCTCGCTGACATGACGCA
This sequence comes from Anaerolineae bacterium, assembly GCA_025454725.1. Taxonomy (GTDB): domain Bacteria; phylum Chloroflexota; class Anaerolineae; order Aggregatilineales; family Phototrophicaceae; genus Flexicrinis. The sequence goes on along the minus strand of JALONW010000517.1, from coordinate 506 downwards.
CCTCGACCGGCAGGCCGTGGGCGGTCAGTGACCGCCCGACCGCCTCGGCCACGCCCGCCGTTGAACCGGCCCGGCTGGCATATGCCACCAAAACGGGGCTAGTCACCGGACACCTGCGCGCCAGCCAAGTTTTGGGTGTAATCCGCGAAGTCCCGCGCCGGGCGACCCAGCGCCCGCTGCACCCCGTCGGTGAGGTAGGCGTTACGCCCGTCCAGCACGGTCGTGAACAGATAGTTCATCAGCCACAGCATGTCCGGCGGGGTCTGGGCGGCCTCCATCGCGGCGTTGAAGGCATCAAGGGGGATGGTGGTGTAGGTGATGGTGCGCCCGGTCGCCTCAGACAGTTCAGCAATGGCCTGCGCGAACGTCATCAGGCGCGGGCCGGTCATCTCGTAAAGCTGCCCAGCGTGGCGCTCGGTATCGGTCAGCGCGGCGACGGCCACGTCGGCGATGTCGTCCACGTCGATGAACGGCTCCAGCACATCACCCGCCGGGAGGTAAACCGC
>JALONW010000158.1 GCA_025454725.1 Anaerolineae bacterium | reverse complement strand
CCCTGCTGATACCACACATCGGTCAGGCGGGCGGTCTGCTGGCTGACCAAGACCGTCCGACCCCCGCCGCGCAGCCGTGTGCGAATCGACGACATGGCGGTCTTGAGCTGTCCGCCGAAACGCTCACCGGGCGAAAACCACGGGTCGGTTGATTCGCCGGAGTTGGTCAGCGTGATGACCGAAAACGGCGCGAGCAGACCGTCTAAACCGGCGGGCAGGTGCGGCATGGGGAAGTCGGGCGGAATCAAGTTGGCGGCGACCGCCTTTTGGCGGGCGTGGTCGGCCTGCAGCAGCAGTTCTTGCACGACCGTCTTGAGTTCTTCGGCCTCCTCGACGATGACCAATGTGTTGGTCGGCGCGTAATTGAGCAGGCTGGTCGGCGCGTGGGTGAGGTAGGGGAGGTAATGCTCCAAGGTGTCAAACGGCGCGCCGGATTCGAGTCGCAGATGGTCTTTGGCGAGGTCACTTTCGGGCGTGAGGGTGCTGAACCACGGCGCGAGGTGACTCGCAATGGCGGGCATAGCCTCTGGGAATGCCTCCCGCGCCGGGGGGATGACCACCGAGTCGAGTTTTTCCAACGTGCGCTGAGTTGAGGTGTCGAAGCGTCGGATGCTGTCGATTTCGTCGTCAAAAAATTCAATGCGGATGGGCGTCAGCGACGACAGCGGGAAAATATCGAGCAGGCCACCGCGGCGGCTGAACTGCCCCTGTTCGGTCACAATGGTGGCCGGTTCGTAGCCCAGCCCGACCCAGCGCGCCACCAATCGCTCGACTGAGGCGCGCTCCCCGACCTTGAGGCGTTGGGTGGCGGCGCGGAACTGGGCAAACGGCAGCGTCCGCTGGAGCAGCGCCCGCGCCGAGACAATCACGATGGGCTGGGTGTGGGCGGTGTCGGCCTCGGCCAGCGCGTGCAGCGCCTCGACCCGCGAGCGGATGGCGCTTTCGCCCCACGGGGCGCGCTCGTAGAACTGCGGCGCGGGTTCCCCGAAGCGGTAGACAGGCGCATCCTCACCCAGCCAGACGGGGAGCTGACCAGTCACGTCGAAGGCGCGCTTGATGCGGGCCGTGATGTACAGGACGGGGCCGTCCCATGACCGGCCGAGGGCGGCGGCGACAAACGGGCGCGCCGCGCGGACGACCTGCCACGGCGTGCCGTCCGAAACCCGGTCGAGACGGTCTTTAAAGTCGGGTTGTTGGGTCAGGCTGTCGAGTAAGCCGGTGAGCTGCATGGTATGGGGCATCCCTTCTGGCATCTGGGGCGGGCGCGGGGCAACGAAAACGCGCCAGTCCAGCGGATAGGCGGGGGTGTTGCGGATGGGGTGATGGGGTGTTTCTAGTGGGTTACGCCACCGATTTAGTATGGTACACCCATTCTACACCCGCGCGGAATAGGGATTTGATGAGAGGGGAGGTTCAGCATAGGGCAGCGGTTGTGTGTAGGGGGTGTTTAACGGCGTATACTTTGAGTGGAAAGAGCTCTGTTGATGTCTGGGAAATGATGACAAACACAAATCTTGGTCTATTATTGATTTTCATCCTGAATTTAGGGATAAATATTCAGACGAGTTCCCTCACTCCTGCTGTCTATTTTTATTCACGGGATGAAGTTGGATTTGTAATCCAACGTGCGGACGGGTCAGAACAAGAATTGTGGATAGAGTACACGCTTGATGAAAACTATTTGGGAGAAAATGCTGTCGTAGGGCCGGGTTGGTCAGCGTCAGGTGGCTTGTTTGCTTGGATGGTTCAAAAATCTGGCGGTGGTTCATCGCTCAGCGAGCGCCTTTGGATTATGGACGCTGACGGAAATGAAATCGCCTCTTTGATGATGGACAGCCCAAGCGTCGGTATTGCAGAAGCCTTATGGTCGCCTATGCAGGATATTTTGTGGGTCATGCTGTACGATAATGCCGATGTTCAAAAATTTTCCTTTATGCTTTACGATCCTTTACAGCGTAAATCTATTTTTACCACCCCTTATTCTGATTATTTGTACGCAGTTACCCCGCAAATGTGGTGGTAATATGATGGTCTTTATGCATTTTCACTCTTTCCTGATGCCGTCTATGTAACATCGGTTCAAAACCTTACAGCCCATCGTCTGCCGTTATTTCCAGTTATTGCATCTATACTAACTGGCCAAAGCGCAGATCCGAATCTCAAGCCGCAAAACACGCCTTGGGAAATGGTCGCATCTCAGATGCGGGCGGAAATTATCAAGCCGAATCACGAAAACGATTGGGTATTTCTATTGACCCCTTATAACGGACAATACTGGGTCTCTTTAGCGAATATCGACGGCGACATAGCGCAAGATAAAGCACTTTGTCCCGCCGATTCTCAATCATGTTATGGGTGGATGCCGTGAAAAGTGTGATGATTGGAAAAGCAAACCGATGCTAATGCTCAAGAACTTCTTCATGGGAATTATGATGCTCATGATTTTTCGTACCGAACGAGTCGAGGTCATCAGTCTTGATAACGTTGAACAAATTGAGGTTATCCGTGAAGTTTACGACGCGCCTAATGATCAATTAACCCAAGAGACAACTTATGTGGCGTTTGATAGGCAAAGCAAATTGTTGGGCATTGTAAATGCTGCCGCTCCATGGGTAGACGGGGACATATACTTTTTTGATGTGTCATCCTTTGAAAATGTAGACGTTATTCAAGATGTCAGCCTAACGGGTACCAGTCTGCATTTCACTCAAGATTGGTTGTTTATTGGCAAGCAAAATGGACAACTTGAACGTTATAGCCTTGTTGATGGTGAATTACATTCAACGCTCGCTGTAGGCGGTAATGGAGACATTGAGGTCATTGCAACCAGCGCCGATCAAACATATATTGCAGCTACATCAACAACCGAAATAAGAGGTGAATATATTTTTTACCTTTCTAAATTTGATAACAATCCTATAGTTCATATATCAATTGAAGAGCTTGGTCGAGGATATAGTGTGACGTTTCATCCATCCGAAAATATTGTCGCATTTGCAGTGAGTGAACCATATCGTGAAGATTTGATTACTCCACGCTTGGCCGGTCAAAACGTTATTACTGCTGTTCAAATTTGGGATGCAGACACCGGAGAGTTGATCTCGTTTTGTGATGAATATAGAACGTCTATTGCCTACACAGATACATTAGCCTTCACTCCTGACGGTCAAAACATTATTTATGCGGCAGATGACGGCATACGGATATGGGATCTTCGGGATTGCCGCCAGTTTGATGATACTTGGTCGATACTGGAACCTGTAAACGAGGATCAATATTTAACCACGTTTGTAATGCATCCAACCGATCCGCTTCTTGTGAGCGCCTATGGGTCAGTTGACAGAGGACGGGGAATAATCCGTTTCTGGAATGTTGAAACAAGTGAGATATTGCATGAAATTACTGATTATGGGACTGGGGAATATAACACCATCACTACGCTTGCCTTCAGCCCAGACGGGACGCTGCTGGCATCGGGTGGACAGGACGGCACGGTTCGGCTGTGGGGCATCCCGGATGGGGAGTAAGGCAGTAAAATCGGCAAAAAAACACGGCGGACGAAATAATCTTCCGCCCGCCGTGATGGTGTAAAACTGGGGTGAGGTTAGCGCTACAGCGCCAGCTCGTGCAGGGTGTAGACCGCGTCCTTGAGTTCCGAGGCGTCTACCGCAAACGAGATGCTGCACTCCGACGAGCCTTGGGCAATCATCAGCACGTTGATGGCCTTTGCGCCCATCGCGCTGAACACGCGCCCAGCCACGCCCGGCGTGCCGCGCATCCCGGAGCCGACCACCGTCACAATGGCGATGTTGGGCTGGAGCGCCACGCCCTCGACATTGCGGCGGGCGATTTCTTCTTTCAGCTCGTCCTCAATGCCTTCTTTGGCGGCCTGTGCCATGTCATCCGAGACGATCAGGCACATGGCCTGCTCGGAGGACGACTGCGAGAACATCAAAACGTTGGCCTTCGCCCGCGCTGCGGCGGTGAAGACGCGACCTGCGACGCCGGGTACGCCTATCATACCGCGTCCGCTTACGGTCAACAGCGACACATTGCGTACAGCCGTCACAGCCTTGATGACGGTGGACGCGGCCTCGGACTGCGCTGTGATGAGCGTGCCGGGGTGGTCGTAGTTGAACGTATTGCGGACGCGGATGGGTACCTCCAAATCTAGGACGGGTTGAACCGTCTTCGGATGCAGCACCTTCGCACCATAGTAGGCCAGTTCGCCCACCTCGGTGTATGAAACACGGTCGATGACCTTGGCGCGTCGGTCGATGCGCGGGTCGGTGGTCATCACGCCGTCAACGTCGGTCCAGATGACCAGTTCATCGCTGCGGGTGTAAGCGGCGAAAATCGCGCCGCTGAAGTCGCTTCCACCGCGCCCCAACGTCGTCACCGCGCCGTCTTTGGTCGCGCCGATGAAACCGGTCAAAACGGGGACGACGCCCTCCTGAATCTGCGGCAGCAGGTGGTCGCGGATGCGGCGCTCGGTCTCCGCCCACATCGGGGCGGCGCTGCCGAAACGGTCATCGGTGACAATAAATTGTGTGGCGTCATAGGCCCGGCTGTTCAACCCGTTTTCTGACAAAGCCGCCGCGACCAACCGGGCGCTCATCCGCTCACCATACGAGACGATGGCGTCACGGATGCGCGGGGAGGCCTCGCTCAAAATGTTGATGGCGTGGCAGACCTCGACGGCTTCGTCCAGCAGCTTGTTAATCGCTAACGCGGTATTGTCGCGATTCTTGCCGGGGGCCATGAGAGCGTTGATGGCTTCCTCGTGGCGCTCGCGCATCTTCTGGACTTCGGAGAGGTAGCCCCATTTGTCACGGTTTTCGGCCATTTGGATGATGTTGAGCAGCCCGTCGGTGATACGCGACATGGCCGAGACGACAAGCGCGACTTGATGGCCGGCGGCCACCTCGCGTTTTGTGATGGCGACCACATTGGTGATGGCTTCCACACTGCCTACCGATGTGCCGCCGAACTTCATGGTGATGGTCGCCATGACCTCCCCTTTTCCGTCCAGAGAGCGCTATTCGTGAAACAGTGTACAAGCCCACCCGATAGGCGGCAACCCTCATTACAGGGGGTGGGGTAGGGGTTACTCCGCCAGCAGGGCAAACCGGCTGACGTGGACATCATACTCGTGGCCGCTGGCATAGAAACGTATCCGCGAGATGGCGACTGGGCGGTCTTGCGGCGAAAAACCCGCCAAGATGTTGCCACTGTCAAACGAATACCACGTGTTGGGTTGGACGCGGATGTGCGATTGGCGGCAGCTAGGGCAGGTAGGCGGATAGACGCCGCTGAAATCGGGCAGCGTATAGAAGCCGTAAATCAGTTCACCGCTGACCAAATCGCCCGTGGCCGGGTTGCGTCGCAGGTAGTCGATACGCACCATCAGTGGACATTCACTGCCAAGGTAGCCGCAAGAGGCGAGCGATTGGCTGGTGATACTGAAGGTAGTCTGAAGGCTAAGGGTGTTGGCGGTGGAGATGTCCTGCCAGACCTCATTTGTCTGAAGACCCTGCTGGCATCCGGTCTCCCCGCTGGACTGTGCGCCACCGCCGCGCACGAGGTTCAAGGCGTTGCGCCCATCCCACTGCGTCAGGTTATACGCACCGAGTGGGGCGCTCGGTTCTGCGTTGGTTTGGATGCACGCCCATCCCCCTGGGATTGAGGGTAGGTTGGGGTTAGGAGCGCTAGACCCCAGCAGAAAATCACTGTTCTGCACCAGCTCTCTCGGCGGCGAGACCGCCCGCAGGTCGTTCTGGGCGATGTTATAAGCGCTGGTATTGGCGACGGTCAGCGCCGGGCGGCCACCGGGCGGGAACAGCACCACCGGGCCACCGTTACTCTCGACAAAGATTTCACCCTCACGCACGTCCACGCGGTAGCGCCCCGGCGCAGTGATGACAAGACTGGCACGCTGAGGCGTCACCAGTTCAAGCTCAATTTCTTGGCCGAGTTCATCCGCCACCCACAGTTCCAGCCGCCCGCTGACGTTGCCGAGGTCAAGCTGATAGCCGCTCCTCCCCCATGAGAAGCGCGGGCGGTTGGCAGCGCGCAGGGTAGCGGTGCTGCTCACACCGCTGAGGTTGACGCCTACCACGAAACGGTTATCGCTGTAGGGGTCGCGCACGACCATTTCGCCCTGTGAGTCTACGTCGCTGGGACGGATGCGCGAGCCGACTGTCAACTCCTGAGCGCCCTGTGCCACTGCCTCGCGCAGGTCGGCTCCGGTGATGCCTAGCGTCCCCCGACTGGCCTGCACGGTGACTTCCATCGGGACGGTCGAGGTAAACAGGAACTGGTACAGTCCGACGCCGCCCAGCGTCACGAGTGTGCAGAAGGTTAGGAACGAGGCCAGCATGACCAGCCACGCAATCCATTCGAGCCGGTTGGTCAATGGGACGGGAGTATCTGGGGTGTTGTTGTGCTGCGACATGGCTTACCTTGACCGTGGCTGTAGTCAGCAGGTGGGACGGGCTGCCCGTCTCGACTCCGCTATGACAGTGGGCTATAATAGCACAATACCCTAAAGCACGGTCAATTCTTGGAGTACCCCCATGTCCGGCCACAGCAAATGGTCTACGATTAAGCGCGCCAAAGGTGCAGAAGACGCCAAGCGCGGCAAGATTTTTACCCGTATCGCCCGCGATATTATGATTGCGGCACGCGAAGGCGGCGGTGATGAAGCCAGCAACCCCAAGCTCAAGCTGGCAATTATCAAGGCGAAGGCCGCCAACATGCCCAAGGACAACGTGGAGCGCGCCATCAAGCGCGGTCTCGGTGAACTGGGCGACGGCGTGCAGATGGACGAAATCGTCTACGAAGGCTACGGCACCGACGGCATCGCCTTCATGATTGAGGTGCTGACCGACAACAAAAACCGGTCGCTGGCCGACATTAAGCGCACGCTCAACCGAGCAGGCGGGTCACTGGCCTCGGCGGGGTCGGTCGGCTGGCAGTTCACCCAGAAGGGCTACCTCAAGGTCAACCCCGATAAAGTAGACTTCGACTCGCTGTTTATGGCCGCAGCCGATGCTGGCGCGGATGATGTCGTAGAAGAAGAAGACGGTTTCGCCGTCTATACCCCGCGTGAGATGCTGGCCGCCGTCGAGAATGCGCTGACCGCCGCTGGCTACACCGTCAACGAGTCTGAGCTGTACTGGCAGGCCAACACCGAGGCCGAGGTCGCGCTCGACCGAGCAGTCGCCAACGCCAAGCTGCAAGAGGCGCTGGAAGAACTCGACGACGTGCAGAGCGTCGCCTCGAACCTCAGCGTCACCGACGATGTTGTCGCTGCGCTAGAAACGGCGTAGCGCCCAGCGATGCTTGCGCTGGGAATCGACCCCGGCACGGCCATTGTGGGCTACGGGCTGGTGCGTGAGCTGCAAGACGGCTCACTCCAGCCCGTGGCGTATGGCGTCATCACCACGCCCGCCAAAACCCCGATGTGGGAGCGCCTAGAGACCATCTATGATGGCCTGACGGCCATTTTGCGCGAGTACCAGCCTGACCGCGTGGGCGTCGAGGAGATGTTCTTCGCCAAGAATGTCACCACCGCCCTGACCGTCGCGCAGGCGCGGGGCGTCATCCTGCTGGCGCTGCACCAAGCGCGTGTCCCCATCTCGGAATATAAGCCCAATGCCGTCAAGCAGAGCATTACCGGCTACGGCGCGGCGCAAAAACCCCAGATGCAGGAGATGGTTCGGTTGATGCTCGGCCTCGAAACCATCCCCAAGCCCGACGACGCCGCCGACGCGCTTGCCATTGCCATTACCACACTGCACAGCGCCCGCTACAGCACGCTGGGGGAGGACTGGGAATGATTGCCGCCATCCAAGGTACGTTGTTCCACGATGGGCGCGACCACGTGGTTGTGATGGCCGCGGGCGTGGGCTATAAGTTGTTCTGCCCACCAACTGTGACTGGCCAATTGGGTGATGTCCTCACGCTGCACACCACGCTGGTCGTGCGCGAAGATTCGATGACCCTTTTTGGCTTTAATACTGATTCTGAGCGAGACCTGTTCGAGCTGCTGCTGACCATCAGCGGGGTCGGGCCGAAGGTCGCACTGTCCATCCTCTCGACGCTCTCGCACGACGCCCTCCGTAATGCCGTGGTCGCCGACTACACCGATATCAACAGCGATGTCATCGACAGCTTGGTCGCGTTGGGCTACAGCATCGTCGAGGCGCAGACCGCCGTCCAAGCGCTGCCGCCCGACGCCCCCGCCGATTTGGAGGAGCGCCTGCGCTTGGCGCTGCAATACTTCGCCTAGGGGCGTGCGCCCGCGACCGGACGTGAAAGGAACTTACCCCCATGCGGACACCGGCAGGCCGCGATTGCAAGCATTACTATGAGGACTTCCACCGAGGGCGCAACCTCCAAGAGTGCCGCCTGATTAAGGAAAATCCCAACTCGAAGGCGTGGCAGCCCAGCGACTGCGCCAAATGCCCTGTCCCCGACATCCTCTACGCCAATGCTTCGCCCGATTTAGAGCTAACGCTGTCGGTACATACCCGGTTCATGAACTTTGGTCGTTACCTTGTAGTGGCGGCAAGCTGCCTGCGCCACCGCATCCCGATTGACGACCCCCACATCGGCTGCCCACAGTGCGCCGCCTCCCGCGAGGGGTTGGACATCTTCCGAAAGGCGCTAGAAGGCGACGATGATTAAAGCTGTATTCTTTGACCTAGACGATACCCTGCTGGGCAACCCGACCGACTCATTTATCCGGGGCTACCTCGGCAGCCTGACGACCTATTTTATGGCGCGCTGCGGTGTAGACCCGTCGCCGACCATCCGCACCGCCATCCCGCTGATTGCGTCGGGCAAGCGTGACGCCTACACCAGCAACCTCGACCTGTTCTTAACCCAACTTCAGCCGGTATTTGACCGCCCGGTGGACGAGGTGCGCGACCTGTTCGAGGCGTTCTACGCCGAGGAATACCCCAAGCTCCAACCCATCACCCAACGGGGCGCGCGCTCCGCCGAAATCATCGACCGGACGCGGGGCGCGGGCTATAAGGTCGTGATTGCCACCAATCCGCTGTACCCCGAAAGTGCGCTCCGTCAGCGCCTGATGTGGGCGGGGCTGACGCCCGATTTCGCCGCTTATGACCTCGTGACCACTGCCGAGATGATGCACTTCGCCAAGCCAAACCCGGCTTACTACGGCGAAATCCTCGGTCGGCTGGGGCTGGAACCGGACGAGGTGGTGATGGTCGGAGACCACCCATTAAACGACCACGCGGCGGCCTCGGCCATCGGCATCCACACCATCACGATGGACGTGACGCAGCACGACAGCTACTTTACCCACCTGCCGCGCTTTGGCGATTATCTGCCGACCGACCCGACGCCGCAGGCCATCGCGCCGCAGTGGATGGGTAATCTCGGGGCGCTGGTCGGTCAGACCATTGACATGCCCGCCCATTTTTGGGGGCAGCACCCGTTTGACGGCGAATGGTCGCCTATGCAGGTTGTCTGTCACCTGCTCGAACACGAGGCCACCGTCCACCGCCCGCGCTTAGAGCGTATTCAGGCGGAAGATAACCCGTTCATTGCCGAACCGCCGCCGCCGCCCGGCCCAGACAACTTCCCGCCGTGTGATACCGACGGCAACGCCGCCGTGCGTGCCTTCTTTGCCGCCCGTAAGCAGACCCTCGCTTTCATCAAAGGGTTAAGTGATGAAGATTGGCAGCGTTCCGCCCGCCACAGCATATTTGGGCCGACCACGCTCTTAGAGATGGCACATTTCACCGCCCAACACGACCGCCTCCACCTGCGCCAGCTCTGCCAGACCATCGGCGGCTGTGAATGATAGTGATGAGGCGAAAGTGATGAGTGATAAGAGCGTGTTTGTGAATCTGCAACACACGAGAAGATTTAGGGAAATGAGGTAGGAGGGCGCAGCACCCGTAGACGATATCTTTCTTGCTTTTAACATCAGCGGACAAGACGGATAATCCTACGCCATTTTCACCTGCGCGCGGGAGGATTTACTTTTGTACGGACAGCACATGTGCTGTCCTCGTTGTCCATCTACCTAATTTACAAATATCCTCTCATCACTCATCCCTTTCCACTCATCACTTCCAAAAACCCCCTATGACATTCCTACTCCTCATCCATACCGCTGTGACGTTCATGTTGGTCGGGCTGATTCTGACCATCCAGTTCCTGCATTACCCGCTGTTGAACATGGTCGGGCGCGAGACGTTCGT
>JALONW010000157.1 GCA_025454725.1 Anaerolineae bacterium | reverse complement strand
GCACCCCAATCGTGTCCGACGATGTAGGCGTCAGCGTAGCCCAGTGCGTCCAACAGCCCGGCAATATCTCCGGTCAATTTGTCTAGGGTGTACTGCTCGACGCCTTTGGGCTTATCGCTTTGGTTGTAACCGCGCTGGTCAGGGACGATAACACGGTAGCCCGCCGCAGCCAGCGCCGGAATCTGTTCCTTCCAGCCATACCAAAATTCGGGAAAGCCGTGCAGCAGCACAACTGGTTGGCCGTCGGCTGGCCCCGCCGTGACGACGTGCAGTGTAATTCCGTTGGTCTTAATCAGGTGGTGTTCAATCAGCGGGTCGAGGTCGGTCATGGTGTGTTATTCTCCTTGTAATTTACAGTCTGCGCTTCGGTGAACTGCCCAGCTTATCGGCCACCTGTTTGGGGTCAGTCTTTGCACCCATCACCGCATTATAGAAGGCTTCATCGTAGGCGCGGGATTTGATGACGACCGGCATCGGGACGGCGTGGCCCATAATGATGGCCTGCTGCTTGGTGTCAAGGCGCGCCAACACCTCGCGCAGACCCGCCGCCCCGCTGATTCCGTTCAGTACCGCCGCGATGTCGCGCTCGTTGTCCAACAGTGCCGTCACTCGCGTCCCAATCTGGCTCATGACTTCCTCGTCGATGCCGCTGGGGCGCTGGTCAACAATCAACAGGGTGACTTTGTACTTCCGCAGCTCACGGGCGATAATGCCGAAGATGGTCTGGGATGCAATCACCGGGTCGAGGAACTTGTGCGCCTCCTCAATCGTAATCATCAACTGCGGCGGCTCTAGGGTCTTATCGCCCAGTGAACGCTCCTTCTTGTTAACGTAATACTCGTGGATGCGTCGCGTGATGTAGTTGGCAACCAAGATGTACGCCTCAACCGAGTTGCCGTAACGCCCGAACTCCAACACCACCGACTTACGCTCATCGGCCAGTAGGTGGATGATGCGGCTCACGCTGTCCTCGACCGATTGGGGCGTCAAGAAGTCCCAGCGCTGGAAACGCTCGATGCGGCGCTTGAGACCTTGCAGCGTCCCCTCCATAATCGGGGAGCTGGACGCGAATTCCTCGTAATCTTCCGATGTGCCGTTCAGCAGCCACTCGACCCACTGTTTATCGAAGCGCTTGTGCAGTGAGTGGGAAGCATCAATCATCGCGTCGCTGAGGTTCATGGTCGCCTTGAGCATGGCGATGTCTTCCGGCACAATGTCGCCGTAACTGATGCGAACCGCCGCGTCATAGGGGGCGTTGCGCCGCCGCGACGACTCCTCGTCCAGCGTGAGGATGGTCACTTTGTGGGGGAACAACTGCTTGAGACCCTTCACCTTGCTGGCGTGTTCCGCCGTGGCCTCCCAACCGTAGTCGTTGTGCATATCGAAGATGAGCGCAACAGCTTGTTCTTTGGCGATGACACCCGCGATTAAGATGCGCGTCAGATAGCTCTTACCCGTGCCGCTTTTGCCGAAGACGCCGGTTGAGCGCTGAACCAGCCGGGCGAGGTCGAGGTTAATCTGCGTGTGGTCGAGTTCCAGCGGCGACCCGATGTTAAAGTGGCTGGCATCCTCCGCCCCGAATACGTCGTTTACGTCCTGCGCGCTGGCGTTGACCACGGGCGTGAAATGGCCGGGGATGGTTTTGACCGGGCGCGGCGTACCGTCGGTATCAATCATGAGCTGCGGCGCGACCGTCACCGTCCCATAGGCCGCCGTGCCGATGTACACATCGCGCAAAAACGGGTCACTGATGTCGGGCGGGTCGTTCTGGATGGATGGGTTGGCCGCTTGGAGCTGCACGTCGTTGATGATGCAGAAAAAGCGCCGGTTATCCTTGCCATGCACCACCACATAGCGCCCGACGGCCAGTTCCTCAACCGAGCGCCCTGCGTCCAGCCGGACGGTCAGCCCCTTACTCAGCGACCCGCCGACGATGACGCCGAGCTGGTCATAGCCGGGAAGGCCGTTCAGTGACATTCCACTGCCAAAATGATACTTGTCAAATTGCTCATCCACCGTCACGCGCTCCATGTTTATGTCGAGACTGCGACCGGCTTTATACGCCTAAAAGGTCACACGTTTGAGCCACTATTATACACTTAGCCGCCCTATCTGGGCGCACGACTATAAGACTTTCGTATGCACCCGGCGCTAAACCACCCCAAGCTCTAGCGGACAGTCAAAATATGTTATAGTTGGACTCAATCGTATTTACAGGGGCATAGCACCACCTCAAAACATGCCCAGCAGGAGAATATGGACGCCCGATTATCCCTCGACGCATTTAGCGCAGCCCTTGCGCCGATTGCACCTGACGCCGCCGCCGGGAGTACCGGCACAGTCGGCGGGATGTTGTTCTACATCAGCCTTGCCCTCGTTGTTTCGTTCCTTTGTTCGATGCTGGAGGCCGTCACTCTCAGCTCGACCCACTCGCACATCGAGACGATGGTGAGTAAGGGAGACGCTGTTGGCAAGCTGATGCAGCGCCATAAGGGCAACCTCGAACTGACCCTCAGTGCCATCCTCACCCTGAATACTTTCGCCCACACCATCGGGGCGGCGGGCGCGGGCGCAGAAGCCGTCGGCGTGTTCGGTAATGAGCTGTTCGGACTGATTTCGTTGATATTGACCATCGTCATCCTCCTCTTCTCTGAAATCCTGCCCAAGACCATCGGCGCGGCCTACTGGCGGCAGCTCATCCCATTTGCGGCCTACACCCTACGGGTAATGGTCTTAGTGATGTATCCCCTGCTGGTCGGCATGAACTGGTTCGCTAAGCTGTTCAACCGCCAAGAGGAAGAACCGACCGTCTCGCGCTCCGACTTCGAGGCGCTCGCCAACATCGGCCACGCCGAGGGCGAGATTGACGAGAGTGAAAACCGCGTGATGAAGAACCTGCTGCGCCTGAGCGACCTTGAGGTCTCGGACTCGATGACCCCGCGCACGGTGCTGTTCGCGCTGCCCAACACCCTAACGGTCGGCGAGGTTGGGGCGAAACACCGCATCTTGCCTTACTCGCGCATCCCCGTCTTCAATGGCAAGGTCGATGAAATTGACGGCTTCGTGCTGCGAACCGACATCCTAACCAAGCTGGCCGAGGACGCCGATAACGTCAAACTGTCCGAACTCAAGCGCCCCATCCACTCCATTCCCGAATCTTTGCCGATGGACACCGCGCTGGACGTACTGGTCAAGCAGGGTCAGCACATCTTGCTTGTGTTTGATGAATACGGCGGCACGGCAGGCATCATCACGCTGGAAGACGTGCTTGAGCAGCTTCTAGGTGCGGAAATCACGGATGAGACCGACGCCGTGCGCGATACCCGCGCCGAAGCCGCCGTCCGCGCCCGCAAGCGCATGGCTGAACTCGGCTTTACCCCTGCCGACGCGCATACAGGAGACCCTACCGATGGACCAACCCCCACCTCGCCGAAGCCTGCGTAGGTCCGCGCCTAGCAATCAGCCGCCCGCACAGGATGACCTCCTCCTCACGGAGGAAGAAATCCGCGCCCGCGCCCAATCACTGCGCCGCACCACCCGTGAAGAAGAACCCAATATCGCCGGGCAGGTGGTCGGCACGGTCGGGGGCGCGGCAGTCGGCCTTGTTGAAGGAATTGTGCTGCGGATTGCCAAACTGCTGCGCCTGCCTGTCGTCGTCCTCGTCGCCCTGTGGGTGGTGTCGATGGTCAACGCCAGCACCGCCAATTTCTGGGTCGCGCTGGTCGTGGGCCTAATCGTTGCCTTTGTGCTGGGCTGGGTGCTGGGCGTGGTCATCAACTGGCTTGACCTGCGCGCCTACCGCCGCCAAGTCCGTTAGGCCACCCCACCCGATGCGCGCTTTTGCCGTGCGCGTGCTGCGCTCACGCCGGTTTTGGCTGGGTCTGGTTGGATTGTTGGTAGCCATTGTGGTCGGGCTGGCGCTGTGGCTCCTACCCGACCTGCCCGACCTCAACCAGTTGGGCGACGGCCTCAAGCGCCCGTCCACCCGCATCTTCGACCGCCACGGCGCACTCCTATACGAAATCTTGTCGCCGACCGAGGGGCGCAATACCCCGGTCGCCATCGCTGACATCCCCCCACACTGTCGCGCCGCCGTCATCGCCACCGAGGACGCCAACTTCTACACGCACCCCGGTGTTGACCCGGTGGGCGTGCTGCGGGCGCTGTGGATTAACCTGCGCGGCGGTGAGGTCGTAGCTGGCGGCAGCACCATCACCCAGCAAACGGCGCGCATGGTCTTTCTCGACCCGCTGGACCGTAGTCTAAAGCGCAAACTGCAAGAGATGATACTCGCTGTCCGGCTGGAAACGGCCTATAGCAAAGATGAAGTCTTAGCGCTCTACCTTAATCAAGCCTATTTCGGCAGCCTCGCTTACGGCATCGAAGCCGCCGCCCGCGCCTATTTTGGCAAGTCGGCGTCGGCGCTGTCGGTGGCAGAGTGTGCGCTGCTGGCGGGCGTGCTGCAAGCCCCCGCGCTGTATGACCCGCTTACCAACCCCGACGCTGCCCGCGAACGGCAGGGCGTGGCGCTGCGCCTGATGTTCGAGCGCGGCGACTTGACCGCCGCTGAGGCCGCCCGTGCGCTGGATGAGCCGCTGGCCTTCGCCGCTGCACCCTTCCCCATCCAAGCGCCGCATTTCGTTATGGCGGTCTGGACACAGCTTGCCCGCGATTACCCCGACCGACTGTACCGCGACGGCCTCGACGTGTATACCACCCTCGATTTAAGCTGGCAGCAGGCCGCCGAACGGGTTGCCCGTCAGCAGCTTTTCTTCCTCAACGACCCCAACCAGACCGAGCGCACGCCGGTCGGCGCAGATAGTGCGGCACTGGTCGCACTCGACCCGCATACCGGCGAGGTCTTGGCAATGCTGGGCAGCCCCAACTACTTCGACGCCGACATCAGCGGCGCGGTCAACGGGACGTTAGCGCTGCGTCAGCCGGGCAGCACGCTCAAGCCGTTCACCTACGCTGCCGCGATGGACCCCGACCGCCCCAACCCGTGGACGGCCGCCACCATCACGCAGGACGTGGTGACGGCCTTCACCACACGCAAAGGTGAGCTGTATGTCCCGACCAATTTCGGCAACGTCGAACACGGCCCGGTCACGGTGCGCGAAGCGCTGGCGTCATCCTATAACATTCCAGCAGTGGCTGCGTTGGAAGCGGTCGGTGTTCGCTCGATGGTTGACCTCGCGGCGCGGGCGGGCATGACTTCGCTGTGGGACAACCCAGACCTCGACCTTGCGGTGACGTTGGGCGGCGGCGAAGTCCGTTTACTCGATTTGACACAGGCTTACGCTGTTTTCGCCAACGGCGGCTACCGCGTGGCGCCGGTGATGATTACACGAGTGGCGGTGCGCGGCCAAGAAACGCTCTACGAATGGACGCCGCCTGCCCTGACCGAGCGCCTCATCGACCCGCGAGTCGGCTGGCTGATTACCGACATGCTGGCCGATGATGTGGCGCGCACCAATGGTTTCGGGCGCGGGAGTTTGCTCAATATCGGGCGACCCGCCGCCGCCAAAACCGGCACGACCACCGACAGCCGCGATAATTGGGTGGTCGGCTACACGCCATCGGTCGTGGTCGGAGTGTGGGTCGGCAACCCCGATAACCGGGCAATGGTCAACGCAACCGGGTTAACCGGCGCTGGCCCCATCTGGCACCATTTCATCCGGCAGGTGCTGGCCGGGACGCCGCCAGAACCGTTCCCCCAGCCCGACGGCCTCGTGCGCGTGGACATCTGCCTGCCGTCCGGCCTGCTGGCAACGATAGACTGTCCCACTCGGCGCGCCGAATGGTTCATCCCCGGCACACAGCCGACCGAGACCCTCGCCAGAGGGATAGACGGCGTGCGAGTGGTGTCTCCGTTGCCCGGCGCGGTCTACCAACTGAGCGCCGGGCTGCCACATGACGCGCAGCGCATCCGCCTCGGCCTCGAAGCGCCGCCAGACGCTGTGCAAACGGAATATCTCATCAACGGTGAAGTGGTCAGCGAATCGGTACAGGGCTGGTGGGCGCTTGTTCCGGGGAATTACGTCGCGGTTGGGCGAGTCACGCTCCCTGACGGTTCGACGGTCGAAAGCGCGCCGGTTCACTTCAGCGTCTTGGATATTGAAGGGGAATAAGATGCCGGTTTACGTCTCACTACTGCGCGGAATCAACGTCGGCGGCCACAAGAAAATCCCGATGGCCGACCTGCGCGATTTATATGCGGCACTCGGCTTCACCGAGGCCCAAACCCTGCTGCAAAGCGGCAACGCTGTCTTTAAAAGCGACCTGACCGACACCGCCGACCTTGTCCGGCGTATTGAGGCGGGCATTGAGGAACGCTTCGGCTTTCACTCCGACCTATTCGTGCTGACCGAGGCGGAGTTCATCACCGCGCATGACGCCAACCCGTTTGCGGGCGATGCAGACATCGACCCTTCTAAGCTTACCCTGACCGTTTTGCCACCCGCCAAAGCCGCCGACATCATCGCGGCGATTCAAGACGGTCACAGCGGGGTTGAGGTCATCCGGTCGGTGGGCAGTTGGCTGTATATCTATTATCCAGAGGGCATGGGGCGCTCTAAGCTGGCGGAACATCCTAAAATGCGCGTCGGAACGACCCGCAACTGGAACACGGTGGGCAAAATCCGCGTGCTGTTGGCTTAGTTCTATTTACGCTTAAAGTCATCAGGCCATGGAACAATGAAAAAGCCTTCAATGTTGGTTGAAAAAACTTCCATAAGTTTGTTTTGTAAATCAGGTCGGTTGGGGTTTACGAAAATACATGCATGAGGTATCAACTTGACATCTTCCATTGTTTTTGAACTTTCGTCTGATCTCTCTCCAAATAGCATAATAGCAGTTAAATCATGTTGCTTAACTGATAAACTGTGCTTGAAAACCTCATTAACAATTGCAAAAACACTATGATCTGATGATATTTGTTGATCTTTGCGAAAACACAACTGAAAGTCCAAAAGCTCGGTCATCAAAAATTTCTCGATGTTAAAGTTAGAACTCTCAGACCAACACGAAATGACACTTAAAACATCTTCGTTGTCAGATTCAACAAAGTCTTTTGCCGCTAAAATTTGACTTAAAGCTTCCTTCAATGTGTGGGCTATATTATTACTATAAGCGTGTGAGCCTGAGCCAAATTGAACTTGAAGGTTTTTATACCTTGAAGTTCTCCAAAGAGATAAGTCAATGGAGATCGATGGTATACCCTTACCTGTCGGGCTTTTCTTAGCCGGAACAGCACTCCTAAGAACATATTCTCCTGCAATTACAAGCGGAGGAAATAATTCATTTACAGGCATCTTTATCTGGCTATGATGTAGAATCCAAGCCGCAACTTGGTCAAAAAAATGGTCTTTGATGATTTCAGTAAAGTTCAATATTTCGTACCCACTACAATTTATATTTAGATCAAATGGCAGGTATTTTACTCGAATATCGTTCTCAAAACGGTTCTTCACATATTCCAAAAATTTTGTGTATTCCAACTCACCGTAGTGTTTAGAATCTCCGGGCTTTAATTGACTACTATCTATTTCGTTTAAAAGACCTTTTTTCTGCTGTCCGCCAGAAAATATAGTTTTCACTTCACACAAAATTGTCAAGTTGTCTTTTTTGAACATCCAATCCGGTCTCTTAGAGCCTTTACCAATTATTGAATTGTCATTATCTAAATTTATCGAAACAAAACCTGCCCGATGAAACCAATCGGCAGTTCGTTCTTCATGCTCTTTAGTAATTTTTGTGTTATTACCCGACATCATCATGACTCCTATCACACCAAAATAGTATATATGCTTTTGGAATCTCTAACCTCTAATTTCTTGTGCTTCCCTCAACATTTGACGCCGAACATATTTTCGGGTATATGTGAGGGAAATAGGCGATGGAGGCGAAAGACCCCATGCAGCAAGAGGATATTATCGGGCGCGTGCTGCGTGCCAGCACACGCGGTTTTAATTGTGGCACCCACTCGACCCGCATCAGCGCCGCGCACGACTTCGGGGCGTTCGCGACCAGCGCGAAAACCGCATGATTCCCGTTGAAATCAGCGTGTTAAATATTGGCTTTTATAACGGGCGCGGGTTCATCCACAGCCTGCCACCCCGCCCTCCGATGAGCCTGAGCGAGGTGTTGGTGATGCCCGAAGCCCACATCCGCGACTTTACCGAGCGCCTCGACTTCTTTCGGTTGGTGCTGACGGCAGGCGAAGTCCCCTCGGACGACCTGCTGGCAACGGCGCTGCGCGTCGCCGTCACCTGCCGCGCCCCACACGAACAGGACGAGTATCGCGTGCGCTGTGGCCGTCAGTTGGCGAGGCTGCTCACGAACGACCTGCGCCGCCTCGCCCATATTCTGTCGCTATTGAGCGCCTAACCCGCCTTATTCCGGCGGGTTCAGCACCGTCACCGCTGCGGCCAGCCCTGCCAACACGTCTTCTGGCGCGTTGGGGAAGGCTGGGCCGTTTTCGGCGTAATGTTCATAGCTCTGCAAGATGTCGCTGTCGCCGCACGCGCAGCCGATTTCATCGAACCATTGAATCAGGCCGCGCTCGGTGTCGATTTTCACGCCGTTGACGCCGCCGTCCTCGGTCGGCCACATCCACGCTGTTTCGAGTGTTGGTTTTCCATCTTCACCGATTGGTGTCGTATTTTCAGCCACGAGAACCCTCCCCAAAAATCCGGTTGACCCACGCCCGCACCACGCGCTTGCACGTCTCCCAGAAGGTGACGCGCTGGCGTGCCGCCGCGAGGTCGATTTGATAGATAGACGCTTGGTAAGGCGCAAAGCGTACATGCAGGTTCTGTCCGGCGTGCATGGCGGCCTGTCTGGTCATCACGTTGAGCAGGGGACGCCCGCCCAGTTCCTTGGGCAAATGGATGTTGCCCTCCTGCTGCTGACCCGTCAGGTTGGCGACAATCAGGCGCGCCGATTTAGGCGTCACCCACACATAAGCCAATAACGCACCGTGCGAATCCAGCAAGCGCCACTCCCCATTGTACTCGGGGGCGCGGACTTCGCGCAGCAGGTCAGCGTAGAATGCCCGCAGCCCCTCGTCCACCGGCTCGTCCATCTCACGGGTAATCTGGACGGGGAGCTTGATTCGCCGCCCCGTGAACTGGCCGTCGTGGAGCAGCACCGCGCCGGGCGTGGTCATCATGACAATCGCGGCCATTTTATGTTTGGCCTCAGGCTTATAGGTCTCAATGGCGCGCGGTTCGTCGTGGTTTTCGATGAAGCGCACGCTGGCATTCTGGAACTGAATATTGGCGCGCAGGTGGATTTTCAGCTCATCCGGCTGTTCATCGCGCAGACGGTCATACAGCCGTTTGTCATAGGTGTAGTCGAAGCCCTGCTGCTGAAGCGGATACTCCAAATCCCAGTACGCCTCGGCCATAAAGATGAAATCTGGACGCTGACCACGTACCACGTTCACGACCTGCGGCCAAAATTCTTCTGCCGGGCGCGGGATGCCCAACTGCTCCATGCGCCAACCCCATGTGCGCTGAACGATGTCGTTCATCATCAGCATCGCCATATCGCAGCGCACCCCGTCGCACTGTGTGGCGATGTCGAGCAACGCATTGATGGTCATTTGGCGCATGACCGGCGACCATGGGTTAAGCTGGGCGGTGTCGTTCCACGGGGGAAAGTTCGGGTCGCGCCCGTGCGCGGTGTAAACGACCGAACCATCCTCGCGCTCTGACCTAAAGAAATCACCCAGTGCGTTGAGATACAGCGTTTCGTCACCGCGAACACACAGCCCATCATCACCCAACACCCACGGGTGGTCCATCGCCACATGGTTCGGCACATAATCAAGGATGAGTTTCAGGCCGTGCTTGGCGATTTGGGCGCGGAAAACTGCCAACCCCTCGCGACCACCCGCCTCATCCGCCGCTACATAATCCGCAATCGCGTAGGCCGAGCCGATAACGTCTGCGTCGGTAATGCCGGGCAGCGCGCCGCCATACTCGTGTTTGTAGCGCAGCGCGCCGACTACACCCAACGGGCTGCGTTTCCACACGCCCATCAGCCAGATGGCATTAACGCCCAGCGCGCCCAATTCGCGCACCACTTCGGCGGGGACATTGGCTAAGGTGATGGTACGCCCGTGCTTGCGACTGAGGGTGTTCAGCCACACCCGCGTGTTGATTTGATAGATAAGGAATTTGCTCATGAAGGATACATCCGCGACAATCCGGGTGAAAGGTGGCCCGATTTTACCAGATGCACGCGCCGCAAAAACCGTTTAGTCTGAGGATGGAACCTTAACGCGGATTGTTACGTCTAACCTGATGGAGAACCCAAACAAATACCGATTTAAAGGAGCAAGACCATGCCTCTCCGTAAACTTGGCCTCATCATGGGGCTGCTGTTGGTGATGGTAGGAATCAACGCCATGGCCCAAGACGAACCGACCCGTCGCACCCCTAACCCAGTCGATACCGTTGAACTGTTGGCGGACGAAAACGGTGCGCTGTCGCTGTTGATTAAGGGCGCGCTGCCCGATGGCTGCAACATCGAAACCCAGACCGAGACCACCCGCGTCGGGACCGCTTGGTTCATCGACCTGTTCCGCGACGTGCCGGAAGGGGCAATCTGCCCAGCAGTCCGCGACGTGCCGGAAGGGGCAATCTGCCCAGCAGTCATGCGCTTCTATGAAGTGACCGTGGACGGCGCGGCGCTGTCCGAACTGGACGAGAGCGACCAACTCATCAGCCACATCATCATCAACGGGCGCATCTATGGCATCGAGCGTGCCGCCATCAGCGATGTGCCGGGCAGCAGCAGCGACGGCCCACCGCCCATGCTGTCAGAGATGTGGGTGCGCGGCGACCTGCCAGTAGACCGCATCAACATCACCATCGCCGAGACGGGTGAGCGCGTCATCACGCTGTACGGCACACAGACCGAC
>JALONW010000156.1 GCA_025454725.1 Anaerolineae bacterium | reverse complement strand
TCCTCAAATGGATTCAATGTTTTTTGTCTAATAGATTTCAATCTGTAGTATTTGATCATTGGGTATTGCCAGGCTGTTAGTGGTGTACCGCAAGGCTCAGTACTTGGACCTTTGGAGTTTGCTGCTGACGCTGGAGACGTTGGCTGCAATTTTTTTGCGTCACCATTTACCTTTATCAATTCCCGGAAATACATAAGTGTTCCTCCGAACAGTGTCTTCGATGCTCTGTGAGACTGTCAAACTGCACAGTTGATGTCTCAAGATGGCGCGCGGTCCGACGACCGCATTGGTTCATTTGTAAATTTGAGGAAAATCGCCCACCAGAACTAATTTGTATATTTTTGTGGCGCGATTTATAATTTTTTCGTCCGATGGCGCAAACCAACAAACTGGGCTGCCTACCCCTTCCCTGAAGTCTCTATCTTAGTGAGACATGCCCAATGTCACAAATCACGCCCCAACCGCCTAAACCCATCAGCATCTTTCCAGCAATCCTCTCCATCATCATCTTGATTGGGTTCACCATTTTCTCGCAGGGCATCGTGGTCTTCGACATCATCGACGACGGTGACGACATCGATTACACCAACACCATCAACCTCTACCGCATCGCAACGCTTGACCTGCTCTATACGGCGACAGGGGATACGCCAGAGCGTCTACCCAACGCGCTGGAAGCCCATCAAGCCGCTTACCACGCCCTCAACCGCAACGGTGAAGGGGTTTTGGTGCTGGGCGACGAGTATGAGCCGCTTGACCGCCGACTGCGACATGTAGCCGAGGCGCACGACACCTTCCGCACGGCTGTCGCCTGCGAGCCACAGGGGGCCGAAACCTGCCCCTCCAACCGGGCGCTGGAGGGTTCCGCTGCGGCGCTCAACGCCCGCGTTGACGCCTTCTATGACCAATTCGATGCGCTATCGCAGGCGGACCGACGCAGTGTAGTGGCACTGCAAATCGTGTTCAGTGGGTCGGTCGTCCTCGTGATGTTCATCATCATGGTGTTCGTCATCCCAGCCAACGTGAAACAGATTCAAAAGAATCAAAACCGGCTTTACGAAAACGAAGTGCTGGCGCAGGAGCAAAACAAAGCGCTGGTGCGCGCCAACCGTGAATTAGCCGTGGCTCGCCGCCAAGCCGAGGCCGCTAATCGGATGAAAAGCCAGTTCCTCGCCACCATGTCACATGAGCTGCGGACACCGCTGAACGCGGTCATCGGTTATTCTCAGATTCAACTGGCGGGCATGGTCGGTGAAATATCACCCGAACAGCGCAACTTCCAAGAGCGTATCGTCGTCAACGCCGAACACCTGCTCGGCCTAATTAACGAAGTGCTTGACCTGTCCAAAATCGAGGCGGGGCGCATGGAGTTGAACGATAAGCCGTTCAACTTACGCGAGATGCTCAAGGGCATCCAAAGCCAGAACGCGGTCTTGGCCGAGAAAAAAGGTCTAACCTTCCGTCTCGACATCGACGACCGGCTGCCAGACGTTTTGGTTGGGGATGTCAGCCGCATCCGCCAGATTATGATTAACCTCGTGTCCAACGCCATCAAGTTCACCGACAGCGGGAGCGTGATGATGGAGGCCGCCCCACACACCAAAGAAGCGTGGCGTGTCACTGTCACGGACACTGGCGTCGGCATCCCCTCGCACCTGCAAGAGACCGTTTTCGATGAATTCCGCCAAGCTGAGGACGGCATCCAGCGCGGCGGAACTGGCCTCGGCCTCGCCATCGTCCGCAAACTGGTGCTGATGATGGGCGGCAACATCCGCCTGAGCAGCGAGGTAGGACAGGGAACCTCCTTTACCATCATCCTGCCGATGATTACTGAGCAGGAATGGCTCGAATCGCTGGAAGACACCGAACCAATCGCCCCTCTGCCTTAGATACGCCATCCACAACCACAAGGACAACACCCCATGAGCGAACCGACCACTTCCCCACAACCCCGCCGCATCGACTGGGAAATCCTGCTCGTAGACGATGTATCGGACAACATCATCGTCATCAAGACAGCGCTGTCGTTCTTCGGCGCGACCGTCCACACCGCTACCAGTGGTTTTGAGGCGCTCGAAAAACTGGAGAGCCTGCGCCCAACCGCTGTCCTCCTCGACCTGCGGATGCCTAAACTCAGCGGCTGGGACGTGTTCAAGACCATCCGCGCCAACCCAGCGCTAGAACGTATTCCGGTCATCGCTGCCACCGCCTACGCGATGGAAGGCGACAAAGAGGAAGTTCTCGCCGCTGGTTTCGACGGCTACATCAGCAAGCCGTTCGATATGTTCTCCATCGTTGAACAAATCCAAAAAATTATCAACGCCAAGGCCGCTCAGTTCCCACAGCCTATCGACCCGCAGGACAGTGACCCACAGCCCATTGTCCCGCAGCTCACCGACCCACAGGACAGTGAAAGCGCGCCCGTACCATGAAAATTTCGTGGAAAATCATCCTCGTCGAGGACACCTTTGACGACCAGCAGATGGTCTCGCACATCCTGCAACACCACGGCGCAACCGTTCACCTCGCCAAGAACGGACACGAATGCATCGCGTTGTTAGCCAGCGTCCAGCCCGACCTCATCATTACCGACCTCGCCATGCCCGGCAAAGACGGTTGGCAGACATTGGTCGCCGTGCGCGCCAACCCCGCCACCGCCCATATCCCAGTCGTGGCCGTCACCGCCTACCACTCGGTCGATGTGGCCGAAGACGCCGTGCGCGCAGGGTTCGATGCCTACTTCCCAAAGCCCCTCCACCCCACGACCTTCGTCAAACGGCTGTCCGAAATCATCGCGCTCTGACGCCCAGCTGACCACTTAGCCTAGCCACTTGACCAGTCCAAATAGACCGAAAAAGACTCCCCCGTTGACCAGTTATCAACGGGGGTTATTCGTATTACAGTTAAGGAGTAGGTGGCCGACACCCAACCCCTTATCACTAGCTCTATATCGGCCTCTCCCATCACATCATCGGCGGTAAGCCAAGCAGTTTTAGGTTCTACATTATGCCTTCCATCACCGCGCCAGCCAACCTCAACGCTTGCCTCATCAAACCGCTGGACGACCACCACCCAGAGCAGCGTGGTTTTACCGTCGATGACAATCAAGCTCTGCAGCGCAGCTCGACCAGCGCGTTCAACACCTCTCGCTACACCCCAACGCCTGTCAGCAATGACAAGCACGAGCCGGAACCGGCTCGCCGCAGAGGAGGCCAGTCCGGCTAATCCGTGATGTTAGCCGGACTGCTCAAACTGCCTCAGGATGCCCACACCCCAACCCCACTCCTACCCCACGGGCGTCCTGAGGCACAAAACAAATCACAACACGAAAAACGACGCGCCGGGTTTTAACCTAGCGCGCCGTTTCTATTGGCGAAAAATCCGCCCTTAAAGCAGAAAAGCGCCCGATTTAGGCGCTTTTCTGTGTTTCTGGTGCGGCCCCGACGGGGTTCGAACCCGCGATCTCCACCTTGACAGGGTGGCATGTTAGCCGCTACACCACGGGACCAGTCAACGCGGATAAGAATATCATGCACGGGAGAGGGTGTCAAGGGCAATTTCAGAAAAATCCCGACACGGGCGAAATAACAGAATCCGCCAGTGCGGTGCGCCCAAAGCCGGGGCATCATTAAGGGAAGTTTGGGACGGATTGCACACATGCCCTAACGGTGATTCTGCACAAACTTTATCCCTCACCCGGCCTGCATCCCTTGCAGCGCCGCGCCGGGGACAGTACCCTAATCACTATGATACCCGGGACTTGACCTCCCGTGTTATTTTTTTCAACAAGTCAGGGAGTTTTTCCATGATTAAGCCCGTTGCAACCGTCCATGTGGTCCCAGACCTCCCGCAGCCAATTGCCCGGCTCAGCGACCTCGCCCACAACCTGCGCTGGTCGTGGGACGCCGACACCATCGCGCTGTTCCGCCGCCTCGACCCCGACCTGTGGGAAGAGACCTACCATAACCCGGTTCTGATGCTGGGTCGGCTCCCGCAGGAAGCGCTGAAGGAGGCCAGCACCGACCCCGCCTTTTTGACCAACTATCAAAAGGTGACGGCGGACTTCGACGCCTACATTGGCGCTAAGGACACATGGTTCCGCACCAACTTTAAGCACGAGAAAGACCCGGTTATCGCCTATTTCTCGATGGAGTACGGCCTAACCGAGGCGCTCAAGACCTATTCCGGCGGCCTCGGCATCCTCAGCGGCGACCACCTCAAGAGTGCTAGCGACCTCGGCCTGCCGCTGGTCGGTATTGGCCTGCTCTACCAAGAAGGCTACTTCCAGCAGTACCTCAACGCCGATGGCTACCAACAAGAAACCTACCCCATCAACGATGTCCCCAACCTGCCGCTAACGCTCGTGCGCGACTCGGAGGGTAAGCCGCTACGCGTGACCGTCCCGCTGCCCGGTCGCCAGCTCCACGCACAGGTTTGGCTGGTGCAGGTCGGGCGCATCCCACTGTACCTGCTCGACAGCAACATCCCCGCCAACCCGCGCAAGGATGACCGCAACATCACCGACCGGCTGTACGGTGGCGACCGCCGCCAGCGCATTCGCCAAGAAGTGCTGATGGGCATCGGTGGCATTCGCCTGTTGGAGGCGCTCAACCTCCGCCCGACCGTCTGCCACATGAATGAGGGTCACAGCACCTTCATGGCTCTGGAGCGCATCCGCATCATGATGCAGGAGAGCAAAATCACCTTCCAGCAGGCGCTGGAACTCACCCGCGCCAGCAACTTATTTACGACGCACACGCCCGTCCCGGCTGGCCTTGAGCGCTTCGGCTATGACCTCATCGACGAACACTTCAGCGACTACTGGGGGCTGCTCGGCCTGACCCGCGACCAGTTCCACGACCTCGGTCGGGAGCGCATCGAAGCCTATGACCTGTTCAGCATGGCGGTGCTTGCACTGCGCGTCTCGGCAGATGCCAACGGCGTGGCCGAGCTGCACGGCGTGGTCAGCCGCGAGATGTGGCAGTGGATGTTCCCCAACGTACCAGAGGAAGAAGTCCCCATTGCCTCGATTACCAACGGCATCCACGTCCAGACGTGGGTCAGCCGCGAGATGGCGACCCTGTTTGACCGCTACCTTGACCCGTCGTGGCGCACCGATGAGGACGACAGCACCAACTGGGCGAATATCCACAAAGTCCCCGATGCAGAGCTGTGGCGTACCCATGAGCGTCGCCGCGAGCGCCTTGTGGCGTTCGCCCGCACCCGTCTGCGTGAGCAGCTCATCCGGCGCGGCGCACCGCAGAGTGAAATCGACGCGGCCAGCGAGGTCCTCGACCCTGACGCGCTGACCATCGGCTTCGCCCGGCGCTTCGCCACCTACAAGCGCGCTACGCTGCTGTTCCGTGACCTTGAGCGCTTCAAGCGCATCGTCGGCAACCCAGAGCGCCCCGTCCAGTTCATCTTCGCGGGCAAGGCGCACCCCCATGACGAGGAAGGTAAGGCCTTCATCCGCCGCATCGTGCAAATTGCGCGTGACGCCAACATCCGCGCTCACCTCGTGTTCCTAGAAAACTACGACATGCTTCTAGCGCGCTACCTCGTGCAGGGCGTGGACGTGTGGCTGAACAACCCTCGTCGCCCCAAGGAAGCCAGCGGCACCAGCGGGATGAAGGTGGTCTACAACGGCGGCCTGAACTTCAGCACCCTCGACGGCTGGTGGGCGGAAGCCTACAAGCCGGAGGTCGGTTGGGCCATCGGCAACGGCGAGGAGTACAGCGAAGCCGCCGAGGAGTCACAGGATTATGTCGAGGCTGAGGCGCTCCTGAGCGTGCTGGAACAGGACATCGTGCCGCAGTTCTATGACCGCGCCCGCGACGGTCTGCCCCGCGCTTGGATTCAGAAGGTCAAGCAAAGTATTGAGGCGCTCGCGCCGGTCTTCAACACCCGCCGCATGGTCAAGCAGTACGCCGAGGAATATTATCTGCCGGAGTTCATGCGCGCTTACGACATGAGCTACCCCAACCTCAACAAGGGTCTGGCGTTCGCGGCATGGCGCAGCGGCATTGAGCAAGCGTGGAAGCTCATCCGCATTCAGAAGGTCGATATGCCGTCGGCAGAGGTTAAGGTCGGTGAGGAGACCGAGGTGCGAACTGTGGTCGCACTCGGCCAGCTCAAGCCCAATGATGTCAGCGTGCAGCTCTACGTCGGACCGCTGAACACCAGCGGCGAAATCGTGGACGGTGAAGCCATAGACATGCAGCATATCAGCAGCAGCAAGGGCGAACACGTCTACACCGCCAAACTGCTCCACGCCGACAGCGGCCAGCGCGGTGTCTCGGTGCGTGTCGTCCCCAAGCACGAGTACCTGCCCAAGCCTATCCTCCCCAACCTGATTACATGGGCATAACGGGTTAAACCCATTAAACAAAAACAGCCCTCGGTCTGCGCCGGGGGCTGTTTTTGTTTGGTCGATTTGCTGGGCTAAGGCTCAGTCGTCCCGACTACATCGAAGCCGGTATAGGGGCCGCAATCATCAGGGATAATCAGCAGTGTCCCCGCTGTAATCGAGCGGACATTGATGATGCCGTTGCGCTCAATCAAGCAGTAGTGGTTAACGTTGAACAGCGCGCCCACCCCATCGAGGGTCTGATTGCGCTGAAGGACATAGGTCTGTCCCTCAATCGCGCCCGCGCCCATGCCCTCGGTCAGTCGGGCGACTTCACCCTCTTCGGGGACCGTACCAAACGGGCTGGCTCCCTCAGGGACGAACAGCTCCGTCCCAACCGGCACATCTGGCTCCAATCCTAGTCGGTTGACGGCGCGCAGCACGATGGTCGAGATGTCGAACGACTCGGCAATCGACTGGATAGTATCGCCCTCGACGACGACATAGGTCATCCCCGGCACACTTGGCTCGTCCCCAGCCGCGCCCATCGCCGCCGCCGCGCCCGGCGACAAAATCAGCGCGGGGACGAACCCATAACCCGGCGCATCGTCTGGAATAACCAAGACCTGCCCCGCCAAAATCGCCTTGTTGTTGGTGATGTTGTTGGCCGAAATCAGCGACTCGACCGATACATCCAGCTCTTGGCCGATGGTGTCGAGCGTATCGTTGGGACGAATCACATAAGTGCCATCAGTGCCATCGCGCCCCGGCGTCTGGGTGCGCGGGTTCAAGACCACCTGCGTCCCGTCATAGGCTGGGCAGTCCGGGGTGATGACCAGCACCTCACCGGGGATGAGCAGGTCGCTGATGCGGAGGTTATTCACCTCGCGGATGCAGCCGACGCGCACATCAAAATATGCGCCGATGCCGTCGAGTGTGTCGCGGGGCTGGATGGTGTAGCTCACCGCCTCGGTAATTGGCACGGGAGGCAGGTCGCCCCGCTGTGCCGCCGCAGCACCGACACTGACCGCTACCACGCCCACTGCCGTTAAAAACCGTGCCAATTCACGCATCAGCGCGCCTCCTCAAGGTCGGGGGGACTGTCGCCGCCCCTGTTGTAGATAGATGTCCACAGAACTTCCCTAGAGCATAACACAACTCAAACCGAACCACATCGGATTTTTGTACCCATCTGGCTACAAGCGCCGTTGAAACCAGCGCGAGGCGGCTAGACGTGTTAAAATAGTCCATCTTATGATGTATTCAGGCTGTTGGATACGATAGTGCTGTGGGGTGGGTTTGCACATGAAACGGATTCTCTACATCGTCGCGCTGGTCGGATTGATCGTGGTCTTGGCCGCTGTCCCCTCATCGGCACAGCCCCGCCCGCTCCCCATGCCTGACGCACCCCCCCGCCTGACCAATGAATGGGCGGTTATCCTTGAACCCGGCGTAGACCCCAATCAAACCGCCGCCCAGCTTGGCATGGTCAACCTCGGTCAGGTCGGCAGCCTCGAAAACATCTACCGCTTCGCCTACCCCGCCGACATCCGCACGGCGCGCACCGACATCACCGCCGCGCTCAATAATGCTCCTCAAATCGCCGTCGCCATCCAACAGCAGGCGCTGGAGCGTGTGCTGCGCGGCGTCGAGGATAATATCACCGACCCGCTGTTCGGCAACCAGTGGCACCTGCGCAGCAGCGCCCAAAACGGTGCGAATGTCTTTCCCGCATGGAATGCGGGTTACACGGGTGAAGGTGTGGTCGTCGCCAGCGTAGACGATGGCGTCTGGCACGCCAACCCAGACATCACGCCCAACTACCGCGCCGACCTCAGCTACGATTACGTGGGCAACGACACCGACCCGTCGGCGGGCGGTCACGGTACAGCAGTAGCGGGGGTAATGGCCGCCGCTGCGGACGGTGGACAGTGCGGGGTTGGTGTAGCTTTTGATGCGAGCATCTCTGGCATCAGGCTCAACCTCTCAT
>JALONW010000155.1 GCA_025454725.1 Anaerolineae bacterium | reverse complement strand
GCGCACCTTCGCGCCCTCAGTATCGCCGAGGCGCAGCAGGGCTTCCCCATAGTTATACCAGAACCACGGGTCATCTGGGGCATAGGTGGTCGCCTGTTGGTAGCAATCCACGGCCTCACCGTAGCGTTCCAGCGCGTATAGGCTCATCCCCTTACCGTTCCACGCCCACCCATAGCGCGGGTCAAGAGACAGCGCTCGGTCATAGCTCGACAGCGCATCGGCGTAGCGGTGCAGACGGCGCAAGACCTGCCCCTGACGCGCCCAAACCACCGGGTTTTCCGGCGCGACCTCGGTCAGCGCCAGCGCGACATTCATTGCCTCCTGCGCCTGCCGCATATCTAACAAGAGGTCAATCTGGTTGATGCGATACCAGATATTATTGGGGTCTTCGCGCACTGCCCGCTGGTAGCTGGCGAGCGCATCATCACGGCGGCGCAGTTCGCGCAGCGTCAGAGCGCGACCGTTCCACGCCCACGCATAGCCGGGGTTGACCGACACAGCCTTATCGAACGCGGCCAGCGCCTCTTCCTGCCGCCCCAATTTGCGGAGCGCCTGACCGCGCTTCGCCCAACTTTCGGCGTGGTCGGGGCGGCGCTTGATGGCTTGGTTCAGCGACTCGATGGCATCGTGTGGGCGGTTGACAGCTAAAAGTTCTTCAGCGCGGTTGTACCACAGCCACGGGTCTTCAGCATTGAGCGCCAGCGCCCGGTCGAAACTTTCCAGCGCGTCGGCGTGGCGGTTCATCTCGCCCAGCGTCAGGCCGTGACCGCCCCACGCCCATGCGTCGTCGGCGTCAAGGTCGATGGCGCGCTGGTAGGCCACCAATGCCTCATCAAGGCGGCGCATCCGGCGCAGCGCTTGACCATATTTACCCCACAACTGACCGTTATCCGGCTCACGCTGGAGCGCCTGCTCCAACAGCTCACACGCGGTCTGGTTCTTGCCGATGTGCGCCAGCAGGTCAGTCTGTTTGTAGGTATAGAAGGGGTCGTCGCTGAGTTCGACGGCGCGGCGGTAGGCGTCCAGCGCGTCTACGTGTCGCCCCATCGCCTCATAGGTCGCGCCGAGTTCGCTCCACGCCCACGGCTGGCTCCCCGCGATGCTGATGGCGCGCTCGCAGGCGTCCAGCGACTCGTCCATCTGCTCAAGGTGGCGTAAAACCTTGCCCAGTCGCGCCCAGCAGCGGGCATTTTCCGGGTCGATGCTCAGAGCGCGCCGCAGTGGGGCGACCGCATCGTCGTAGCGCTCCATCATCACCAAGACGTTGCCTTGGTTGTACCAGTGCCACACATCGTCCGGCGCTTGAGCCGAAGCGCGGATATAACAAGTCAACGCCTCGTCGTAGCGCCCCTGTTGTTCCAGCACAATCCCGCGACCGTTAATCGCCCACGTCAAGTCGGGGTCCAGCGCTAGCGAACGGTCATAGGCGTAAATAGCCTCGTCATAGCGCTTGAGGTGGCGGTAGACCTGCCCCAATTTCGCCCAGCTCAACGGGTGATTCGGCTCGACGCGAGTAGCCTCTAAAGCCGGTTCGAGGGCGTCCTGCACCTGCCCCAAATCGACGTACATCTCGGTCAGGCTGTACCAGTGCATGACCGAGCGCGGCTGATAACGTGCCGCCCGGCGGAAGCTGGTCAGCGCGTCGCGAGTGCGCCCACTCATCTTATAAGCGAGGCCCAGACCGTTGTGCGCCCATGCGTAGGTCGGCTCTAGACGGATGGCCTGCTCGTAGGCGTCGATGGCCTCGGCGGGGCGGTTCATCTGGCGCAGCACCTGCCCCAGCTTCGCCCAACTGTGCGCGTGGGCGGGGTCGAGCGACAGCGCATGATTCAACATGGCGTGGGCGTCGTCAAGGTGGCCGAGTGCGGTCTGGGCGCTGCCGAGGTTGTACCAATACCACACATCGCTGGGGTGAAGTTCGGTAGCAGTTTTGAAGCAGACCAGCGCCTCGTCCATCCGGTTTAGGCGCTCAAGGATAACGCCTTTCCCATTCCATGCCCATGCATAACGCGGTTGAAGCTCTAATGCCTTGTCATAGCAGGCCAGCGCCTCGCTGTAGCGCTCCAACAGGCGCAATGTGCGCCCCTTGCGTGCCCACGCCCAGCTTAAATCAGGCTGCTGCTCAATGGCTTGGTCGTAGGCCGTCAGCGCTTCGTCATAGCGCCCCAGTTCGGTCAGTGAATAACCCTTGTCGATGAGTTCACGCGCCAGCAGAGGCGCGCCTTCGGGTTCGGGAGCGGGTGGCTGACCGGCCACCTCGGTATACAGGTTGGTCAACGCCTCGACCACATCCGGCCACGACTGCGGGCGCGTTGTGGGGTCTTTGGCGAGACAGGCCAGCACGAACGCCTGCACCAGCGGCGGGATGTCGCCCAGCGAAGCCGTCTCAAAGACCGGCGCGGTGTTGAGGTGCGCCTGCTTGAGGTCGAGCTTGGCCTTGTATGGGAACACCGTGCGCGAAACCAGCATTTCGTACAGCACACAGCCGAAAGCGTAAATATCAGAGCGCACGTCGAGGCGCGGGTCACTGCGCCACTGCTCCGGCGACATATAGGCATATGTCCCGACCACCGCATCAGCGCGGGTCAGGCGGTCTGCCGGATGGATGGCCGGGTCGCCGCCCAGTCCGGCGAGGTCGTCCGCCGAGGCGGGCAGGTCTTGGATGACCGAATAGACGAGGCCAAAGTCGGTCACTTTGGCCGTGCCGTCATGGGTGACGAGGATGTTGGCCGGTTTCAGGTCGCGGTGGACAAGACCGCTGACGCGCTGAGTGGCATGGCGCATCCCACGGGCGATTTGCAGCGCAAAATCCAGCGCCGTCCGCAGGTCAATGCGGCGGTGCTTAATCCAGCTCGACAAATCGGGGCCGAGGTTCTCTGGCCCGCTGACGTGTTCGAGGACGATGTGCGGGCGGCCATCAATCACGCGGACGAGGCGAGCCTGCACGATGTTGGGGTGTTTTTCAACCCGAATCCACGTATGCGCCTCGTTGTCGAAGCGGGTAACGGCGCGGGTATTGTTCCAGTAGCGGCTCTGGAAGGTCTTGAGGGCGGCGGCCTCACCACGCTCGTGGTCATAACATAGATAGACCACGCCCATCCCGCCGTACCGGACGTTCATTACCTCATAGATGCCGTCGATACGCTCCCCGACCGCAAATTCGCGCCCGACGGCATTTGTTACAACAGGCAGGGTCTGCGTTTCCAAGACCGAAGCCAGCGCCGCCGATGGTGCGGGCGCAAGTTCCGAGGCACGGGTTTCGGACGACGGCACACGCCCGGACTGCGATACCGCGCCGTCCTGCGAGAACATGCTGTCCATGCTGCTGCCGGGGTCTACCCGTGTCAGGTCATCAATCGTCACCGCTTGGATGGCTTGGTTCATCTGCTCACGCTGGTGACGCTTGTCTGCCGCCGTCAGCCGGTCACGGTAGATATTGAGCAGACGCTCAACCGCCGTCGTATCGACACTGTGGGCGGCGTGAGGGCCGTCCAGCTCGGCAATTGCCCACAGCGCCACCGCGATGTTGCGGCGGCTGGCGTACTGTGAAGCCATCGTCGTCAGCCAATCGACAAAGTTGGTGGCGGCAATCTCTGCCGCTTGGCGGTCAGAGTCGTTTTTAGCCGTATGCTGCGCCTTACGATAGGCCATCAGCGTCTTTTCGGCATAGCCCGCCAGCATATGCACGTCATTGGTGTTGAAGACATGGCGGGCGCATAAATCGCCCAGCGCAAAAAAGTCATTGATGTGGTGACGGCGCAGCGCAACCCGACCAAGCGTGCGCACCTCCGGCAGGGGGTCATGGACGAACAAATCGCGGTCGTCGCCGGGGTGGTCGGTGTTGAGCTGTTCGGCCAACTCATGCCCAATGGGGAGGGGCTGGCGGCCTGACTGTGGGGGCTGCATTAGATTGATAGACCTCGGTTAGTTAAGGGGATTACACTTAGCAAAATAAAAAGGCGCGGCGGCTTAAGCTCAAACCGCCGCGCCGGGGACATCAAACGCGCAGAATGAGCGTGCGGATGAGGCTGATGGCGACCAGCACAACCACGGGGCTGAGGTCGAGGCCGGCCATCGGCGGCAAGAGCTGACGCACAGGCGCAAGCACCGGCTCGGTCGCCTCATACAAGAAGCGCACCACCGGATGGCTGGGGTCCACATTGGGGAACCACGTCATAAGGACTCGCGCCAACAGGATAAAGCTGTAGACGCTGAGGGCAAGGCTGATGATGCTGAGGATTATCATGGTTTTTTTCCTTCTACTTAGGTTATCGGTTTGTCGGACATCTGTTAGTACGTTCAACCGCTGAAAATGGCGCGCCCGACGCGCACCAACGTCGCGCCTTCCTCAATGGCGACCGGGTAATCGTCGGTCATGCCCATGCTGAGGTCGGGCAGCGGCTGGCCAAGCGCTTGTTGCAAGTGGTCACGCAGCAGGCGCAGAGACCGAAAGACTGGGCGCACCGCCTCCATGTCATCCACAATCGGGGCCATCGTCATCAGTCCGCGCAGCATGAGACCGGGCAGACCGGCCACCACCCGCACTTGGTCGCTGATGCGCTGGCGGACATCAGCATCCGATTCCCAGCCTGCTGCCTCGAACCCCGACTTGCTGGCCTCGCCGCTGACGTTGACCTGAAGCAAGACCGGCAGCGGCGGCGCGACACGCTCCATCACCAACCGCGACAACCGCGCCGCGAGGTCGCCGTCATCAACGCTGTGGACGAGGCCGAAACGCCGTTGGCCGCCGTAAGCCACTACGTCTTTGGCCTTGCGGCTCTGGATGCTGCCAATCATGTGCCACGTCAGCGGTTCGGCAAACGCCGCGTTGACTTCGACCAGCTTGGGATTAGCCTCCTCAACCCGGTTCTCACCGAAGTGGCGGATGCCCGCCCCTGCCGCCGCGAGGATGGCCGCCACGGGCTGGGTCTTGCAGACTGCCACCAACGTAACCGAATCAACGGGGCGCTGGGCGACATCACAGGCGTGAGCGATAGCGGCTTGGACAATAGCGATGCGGTCGGCAATCATGACAGGAAGCTGAAACCTACTCAAAAATGATGGGGGTGATTATGGCACGCACCCCACAGGCAAGCAAGACCCCGCCCAAGCCCACCAATAAAAGGGGCAAATGACGTACCTATAGGCACACATCGTGCCGTCGCGTGGTACTATATCGCAAATCTAGCATCCAAACCTTACCAGCAGACGGGTAAGCCTCGCCCCTACAAGAAGGATTATCTCGCACCATTTTACCTATGCGCGAGAGGATTTCCTCCTGTACGGACAGCATATGAGCTGTCCTCACTGTCCATCCGCCCAATTTACAAACCCACTCTCATCACTCCCAACTCATCACACATCACTCACTATTCCAGCAAGGCAGCCGCCCATGACCGACATGACCCTCACCCCCACCCGTGACCCGTTCTTGGACATGATTGACGATGTAGAGTCGTTCAAGCTCATCCTAGAGGACACGTTCCGCGATTGGCACGGCTCATTCGATGTCCTGATGGAACAGACTGGCGAATACCTGTTCAACGCCAAGCATGACGCCCGCTTCTGCGCGTTCTGTGCCGCGCTGAGAACCACACCAGAGGGTGAAAAGCGCTGCCGTGCCTTCGATGAGAGCCTGCTTCAACGCATCAAGGCCGGGGATACGGCGGAGTTCTATACCTGCCACGCCGGGCTGACCGATGTGGCCGTCCCCATCGTCATCGACGGCAAACTGGTCGCGACCATCCTGTTCGGTCAGGTGCTGCTGGAAGATGTGAAGAAGCAGGACCATTTCTACGCGCAGGCACACCGCATTGACCATGAAATCGGCATGGGTGGGGCATTGGAAGCCACCACGGGCGGCGTCCCGGTCGTGACGGCCAACGCCATCCATGAGGTGCGCCGCCGCGTTGAACGCATCGCGCAGTATGTGGCTGTCCTCGGCGCGGACCGGATGCGCCTCAAGCGCAAACTGCGCCTCGACGAGGTACACCTCGCTGCCAGCGAGGTCATCCGCGCCACCAACGAACAGCTTAACGACGTGACGATTTCGTGGGATGAGTTCTGGAACCGCACCTCTGCCCTGCTCGACCAGATGCGCCAGATTATCGGCGCGATGTGTGGGTTCATCCTCATACCCCGGCGAGGGCAGTACAGCGGCCAGTACATCACCATGTCGGTGGCTGGCCTGCCGACCAACCGCTTCTCGCGCCGGTCGTATGAGCTTGACCCAGACAGCCTGACTGAAATCACCGAGGCGCATGGGGTGGTCGTACCGGTCAACCCCACCCGTGCTTCGCCCGTCCGCCAGAGCCTCATCGAATATGACCCGGCCTTCATGCGCCGCATCGACAAGGTGTATAAGACCAAGCTCGACTTTGGTGAGCTGGGCTTCGGCGTGCTGGTGTACTACCTGAACGAACTTGAGGATGTCGCCAACGACGGCTTCAAGATTAACAATGGCGAGCGCATCGAGATGAATGTGCTGGCGCAGTTCGCCTCATCGCTGGCGCTGGCGTTCAAGAACCGGCGTGTGCATGAGCGCGCCCTGAACAACCGCAAGGAACACGTCGTCTGGCTGGAGAAGGTTTCGCACCAGCTCGTCCAGTCGGTTGGCACCGTGCGCGCTCACACCGCCAACATCCAAGAGTTTATCCAGTCGCTGCATGATTTTTCGCCGCAGGCGTTTATCAACTGGAACACGACTGACCTCGACTGGTTCCTGAACCGCATCAACGACATCATGCACACCGCCAACAACGCCAACCGCATGTCGCTCAACCTACTGCGCTCAGCCATCAGCCCCAAACTGATGAAGAACATCGAATGGGACTACGAGGTCGTCGGCAGTGTCCCCAAGCTGATGATAGACCTCTCGCGTGACTTCCAAGCGATGGCGAAGGCGCGTTACATCTCCCGCGTCCACGTGGTCGAGGACAGCTTCAGCGCGATGGACGACCGCCTGAAAATCGTCACGACTGATAGGCTGTTCCATCAGGCCGTCAGCAACCTGTTGGAGAATGCGGTCAAGTATTCATACCGCAACGCCGAGGTCTTGGTCAGCGGCGAAGTGACGCCGGACGACCAAGCCGTCATCCGCATCACCAACGAGGGCATCCGCCTGCCGCCGGAAGAGGTCGAGCGCATCTTTGAACACGCCTACCGTGCGCCGGAGGCGATGGTCATGAACGCACCGGGGACGGGCATCGGTCTGACCGTCGCCCGTGAAATCATCGAGATGCACGGCGGCACGCTGACGGCTGAGCCGTCCGTCCGGTCGCGTAAAATCAACGACAAGCCCTACTGGAAGACCACCTTCACCATCACCCTACCGCTGGTAGCCGCCGGGAGTGATGAATAACCGTGCCTGCACAGCCCCTATCCCCTACCCCCTCTAATCCGACAAGGAGTCCTCTGACCATGCAGCCAGAGCCACGAGTCTTATACCTTGACGACGAACCCGAATACGCCGTCCCGTTCGTGGACGCACTTACCCGCCGCCGCTTCCACGTCGAGCTGTTCTCAACCACCGATGAAGTCGAGGAACGCCTGAAACGCCCGGACGGGCGCGACTTCGATGTCCTCATCCTCGACATGCTGATGCCCGGCAGTCATGGCCGCGATGTGTTGGGCGAGGAAAAGAACCCGGTGGAGAGCGGTATGCGCCTCCACCATACCATCCGAGCTAAGTTGGGAATTGTGGACGTGCCGATTATCTTCATGTCGGTCGTGCGAGACCCCAGAGTACGTGACCGGATACGCCAAGAAGAAGCCAGTTACCGAAATCGCGTCTCCTTCGTCAATAAACCCGTCCTCCCCACAGACCTGATTGAACGCATCAAGAAAGTGACCGTCAAGCGATGAGCGACTTCCAGCACCAAACACCCCCCGCCTCCATTGAGGTCGTCTCGGCACCGGCTAAGGAACGCTTCGGTTTCTGGCAGGGCGCGACCGTCTTTACGCTGGGCGTCTACGTCTTGGTGCTGCTGGCGATTCTTTCGACCATGGTCTATGAGCGCGTCCAACAGGCCAATCAGCCGAGGCAGCCGCTGTCGGGTGACATCGCGGCCAACCTCGCGGTCGAGCAAGCCGATCGAATTCTCAACCTGTTGGAGACCTTGTTCGGCGTCATCGGCGTGATTCTGCCGCTGGCGTTGGGTGTCATCGTCTATCTGTACCAACAGGGGACAACCAACGAAAAACGCAGCAAGGCCGCGCTCGAATCCAACAAACGCACCATCATCAAGCTGTCCGAGAACGCCAAGCAAAGCGCCGAGACCATCCGCGACCTCTCGGAAAAGGCACAGAACAGCGCCAAAACCGTAGAGACGCTGCAAACACAGGTCAAACAGGCGCTGA
>JALONW010000154.1 GCA_025454725.1 Anaerolineae bacterium | reverse complement strand
ACCTTAGAGGTCAGCCTCGTCATGGTGCGCATGATCCGCGAGTACCTCGACCAGACCGGCCATATTGTCGGGTTCAAACCGGCGGGCGGCATCCGCACAGCCAAAGACGCCCTTAGTTGGCTGGCGCTGATGAAGGAAGAACTGGGCGAGGCATGGATGCAGCCTAATCTGTTCCGGTTCGGCGCGTCGGCCCTGCTGACCGACATCGAGCGCCAATTGTCGCACCATGTCACCGGGCGTTACGCGGCCAAACATCACATGCCGATGGGGTAAAAGTGATGAGTGATGGGTGTTGAGTGATGAGGAAGGGCATAACCTATCCTCTAACTTGCAACAGCACATTCGTCTAAAAGGTTTTATCGTAGGGGCGCAGCGTGCTGCGCCCTCAGAAGAAATAGCATCCAAATACCCGATCAAATTGATTGTTAAAGGTCAAGGACTGTGGTAAATCGGCGTAAATTGTTCAAAAGGCTGATACTAGGGAGCCGGGATTTACGATTTGACGAATTTACTGCGCTGCTTGAAGGATTTAGTTTTGCGCTAAAACGTATTTCCGGCAGTCACCACATTTATGTCCATCCTGAAATACCGCGACCATTTCCAGTTCAACCTCGTGGGGATGGAAAAGCAAAATCCTATCAAGTTGACCAATTCTTAAAATTGGTCGAGCAATACAATCTCTCGTTGGGCGATAGAAACGAGGACTAACCCCATGCGCGATTATCATATCAACGTATTTTACAGCGAAGAAGACGGCGAATGGATCGCCGACATCCCCGATCTTGAGCCGTGTTCAGCCTCTGGCGCGACGGCGGAAGAAGCCGTTCGCGAGGTGCAAATTGCCAAGCGATTGTGGTTAGAGGTCGCCCGTGAGCAAGGATTTACCATCCCAGAACCGCGCTACCGCCCCGCGATTTATAAGACCAGCGCATAAAAGAGAAAGGCGCATATCTGATGACCGTTAAAGACTATTTCACCTCGCTGGACTATGCACCTGCCCCCGAATCAGGCAGCACCGCCAGCGCATGGCTGGACGCCCACGGGCGCAAATTTGGCCTGTATATCGGTGGAAAATGGCACGCGCCGCAGTCGGGTAACTATTTCGAGACGATCAACCCGGCCAACGGCCAGAAAATCGCGGACATCGCCGACGCCAATGCCTCCGATGTCGATGCGGCGGTCAAGGCCGCCCGCGCCGCGTTCGCCGGGTGGAGCGCCCTCAGCGGCCATGCCCGCGCCCGCTACCTGTATGCCATCGCCCGTGAAGTCCAGAAACACAGCCGCTTGTTTGCCGTGCTGGAATCGCTGGACAACGGCAAGTCCATCCGCGAGAGCCGCGACATCGACATTCCGCTGGTGGCGCGCCATTTCTATCACAATGCGGGCTGGGCGCAGCTCATGGCGACCGAACTGCGCGATTATCAGCCGGTCGGCGTGGTCGGGCAGGTCATCCCGTGGAACTTCCCACTGCTGATGCTGGCGTGGAAGATTGCCCCCGCGCTGGCGATGGGCAATACGCTTGTCCTCAAGCCCGCGCCGCACACCCCGCTGACCGCGATCCTGTTCGCCGAAATCTGCGCCGAGGCTGGCCTCCCGGCGGGCGTGGTGAACATCGTCACGGGCGGCGACGAGGCAGGTGCGTCGATTACCAGCCACCCCGATTTCGATAAGATCGCGTTTACCGGCAGCACGGGCGTCGGGCGGATCATCCGGCGCGTGACGGCGGGGACGGGCAAGAAATTGTCGCTGGAATTGGGCGGCAAATCGCCGTTCATCGTGTTTGAAGACGCCGACCTCGACAGCGCGGTTGAAGGCTTGGTCGATGCCATTTGGTTTAACCAAGGTCAGGTCTGCTGTGCTGGGTCGCGCCTGCTGGTTCAGGAAAGTGTCGCGCCGCGCCTATTAACAAAACTCAAGCGGCGCATGTCGTCGCTGCGCGTCGGCGATTCGCTGGACAAGACGGTCGATATGGGGCCGGTCGTCGCGCCGGTGCAGTATGAGACCATCGATAAACTGGTCAAGCTGGGCTTGGCCGAGGGCGCGGAACTGTTCCAAGCTGATACCGGCTTGCCGACCGGCGGCTGTTACTATCCGCCCACGCTGCTGACCAACGTCCAGCCCGCCTCGACCGTGGCACAAGAAGAAATTTTTGGTCCCGTGTTGGTGGCGATGACCTTCCGCACGCCCGCCGAAGCCATCGAGTTGGGCAACAATACCCGCTTCGGGCTGGCCGCCTCGATTTGGTCGGAGAACATCAACCTTGCGATGGAGGCGGCGCGCAAGATTAAGGCCGGGAGCGTGTGGGTCAACTGCACCAACCTGTTCGACGCGGCCAGCGGCTTCGGCGGCTACCGTGAGTCTGGGTTTGGGCGCGAGGGCGGCAAAGAAGGGTTGTACGAGTACGTCCGCGCCAAGGGTGAGTCGCGCCCGCGTCCCGACCTGCCCGCCAAGGACGATCCCGCGTACAAGGCATGGGGGAAGGCCAAACCGGCCCTGCCCGGTGGGGCAGGAGTGCTGAGTGCTGAGTCTGAAGTGATGAGTGATTCAACCGATGGCGCGCCATCAGATGGGTCTAACTCATCACTCAGCACTGAACACTCATCACTTCCCACCCTCGACCGCACCGCCAAGCTGTTTATCGGTGGCAAGCAGAAGCGGCCAGATGGCGCATACTCCAAGCCTGTTTTGTCGCATGACGGGAAGCGCGTCCTCGGCTTGATTGGCGACGGCAACCGCAAGGACATCCGCGACGCGGTGAGCGCCGCCCGCAGTGCTGAAAATGGTTGGGCGTACCGCACCGGCCATAACCGCGCTCAAATTCTGTACTTTATCGCCGAGAACCTGAGCGCCCGCGCTGACGAGTTCGCCCGCCGCATCGACGCCATGACCGGCGTCGGGGCAGAGGCAGCGCGGCGCGAGGTCGAACTGAGCATCGAGCGTCTGTTCACCTACGCCGCTTACGCCGACAAATACGGCGGCACGGTGCAGGAGACCGAACTGCGCGGCTTGACCATTGCGCTGACCGAGCCGATTGGCGTGGTCGGGGTGGTTTGCCCCGACGAGCAACCGCTGCTGGCGATGATTTCGCTGCTTGCGCCGGTCATCGCACGCGGCAACAGCGCCGTGGTCATCCCGTCCGAGAAATACCCGCTGGTCGCGACCGATTTTTATCAGGTGTTGGAGACCTCAGACGTGCCGGGCGGCGTGGTCAACATTGTGACGGGTGAGCGCGACGTGCTGACCAAAACTCTTGTCGAACATGACGATGTTGACGCGGTGTGGTACTTCGGGAGCGCGCTGGGCAGCCACTTTGTCGAGTCGCTGAGTGCCGCCAACATGAAGCGGACGTGGGTCGGCTACGGCGTCCCGCGTGACTGGGCGGACGACCACCACGGCGCGGGGGAAGAATTCCTGCGCGAGGCCACCCACGTCAAAAATATCTGGGTCCCGATGGGGGAGTAAAGGCATCTTGTCGCACACCCCCCACGGGCGCGCCCTACGCGTCCTCGCCGTGCAGTGGGCCGACATCGGCGACCTGATTTTGACCACCCCGGCGCTGGACGTGCTGCGCGAGGCGCACCCGTCGGCACATATCGCGCTCCTGACCTCGCCGCACGCCGCGCCGATCGTGGACGGGACGGGTTTGGTCGATGCGGTCTATACTCTGCCGCGCCACGCCAAGCCGCCCGCCATGCTGCGCTTGTTCTGGCGTCTGCGCGCCGAAAAATTTGACGCGGTGATCTTTTTTCATCACCTCAGTACGCGGGCGGGCGCGTGGAAGTATGCGGCGCTGGCGCACCTCAGCGGTGCGCCCCGTCGGATTGGGCTGGACAACGGGCGCGGCGGATTTTTGACCGACCGGGTGGCGGACGACGGTTTCGAGATCCACCACGCCGACCATTGGTTGCGGCTGGTCGAAAAACTCGGCGCTGACCCGTCACCGCGCCCGTGTAGGGTCGCGTCTGAGCCGTTCGATCTCGGCATTGCCGACCAGCCGTATTTAGTCGTGCATCCGGGCAGCGGGGGCTACAGCCTCGCCCGCCGCTGGGATGTCGAGAAATTGGCCGCCGCTGCCGACCGTCTGGCCGAACAGCACGGCCTGCGCGTGGTGGTGGTCGGTAGCAAAAACGACGACGGCCCCGCGCTGCGCGCCGCGCTCCGCACGCCCGCCCCGATCAATCTGGTGGGCGAGACCAGCCTGCCGCAGTTGGCTGACGTGCTGGCCTACGCCGCGCTGTATCTCGGCTCTGATTCCGGCGTATCACACCTCGCGGGGGCGGTTGGTGCGCCGTCAGTGGTGGTGTTTGGGCCGACCAACCCCAACGCTTGGCGACCATGGAACCGCGAGTCGCGCTCGGTGGTCGTGCGCGCCGGCGTCGAGTGTTCGCCGTGCAGCTACTACGCCGACACGCTGGGCGACCCCGGCGGCTGTGCGGCGCGCACTTGCATGAAGCTGGTCACGGTCGAGCAGGTTGTGCGGGCGGCAGATGAGGTGCTGCGCCCAGCGGCAGACATTGCCACAGCGCCCATACCCAAGCCGCAGACGGTTGAGCCGGTCGAAATCCTCGGCCTGCCCGTCCACCCGGTGACGTATCCGCTGCTGCTCGACCAGATCGGGCGGTGGGTGGCGGCGCGTGACCGGGCGCACCACATCTGCACCATCAACCCAGAATTTGTGATGTCGGCGCAGTCTGATGCCATTTTTAAGGCGATTTTGCTTCGCTCCGATTTGAACGTCCCCGACGGCGTAGGCTTGCTGTGGGCTGCCAAGCGCTTGGGGCGTCCGCTGCCCGCCCGCGTGACCGGCTCGGACGGCGTCCCGATCATCGCGGAACGGGCGGCGCGGGAGGGCTGGCGGCTGTTCTTCCTCGGCGCGGCGGACGGGGTGGCTCAGGCGGCGGCGGACATCTTGACGGCGCGCTATCCCGGCCTGCAAATGGCGGGCGTCTACAGCGGCAGTCCCCGCGCCGAAGATGAAGACGGCATCGTCGAACGAATCAACGCCAGCGGCGCAGATGTCTTATTTGTGGCCTACGGCGCGCCGGGCCAAGATAAATGGATTGCGCGCAATCTGCCGCGCCTGCGCGTAGCGATGGCGATGGGCGTCGGCGGCTCGTTCGACTTTATCGCCGGCATTGTGCCGCGTGCGCCAAGCTGGATGCAGCGGGCGGGGTTGGAGTGGCTGTTCCGTCTCATCCGTCAGCCGTGGCGCGCCAAGCGGATGCTGCGTCTGCCGCTGTTCGTGCTGGCGGTGCTGCGATCAGGCAAGCATCACTCGGCGGGCGTGTAACCATACAAGCCGCTGAAATCGACCGCCAAGCGGTCGCCGCGCCGGGTTGTCACCCCGACCAGCCCGGTCTGGCCGGAGCTGTACAGCGGGTCGGTCGTGCTGCCGATAAATTCACCGTTCACCCACAATGCCAGCGTCTGGCCGATGCAGGCGGCGCGTAGGGTGTTGCTGGCGTTTCCCGTGCGGACGGCGTTGGTGCGCGTCCATGCCACCAGCGGGTCGGCCTCACGGTCTTGGCCGCGCCGGATGGTTGCACTGCCGTCATTCCCGATTAGGAAGTAATAGCCGTCGCCGTCCGGCTGGGCGCGGCAGATGATTCCGACGCCGTTGCTGCGGTCGTCGCTGAGGATGCGCGCCGTCACCTCTAAGATGATGTCGGTATGCTCACGACCATCGCGGCTGAGGTAGTAGCCGCCCGACGGCACATCAAAGCGGAACGACCCATTTTCGATGACGACCTGAATGTCGCCGCTGTCGTACTGGTCCCAGCCGTCCGGCGCGTCGAATGAGTCTGAGAACATCAGCGCGCCCAGTTCGACCAGCGGCGGACGCGCACCGCACGCCGTCAATACCAGCGCGCACACCATCAGCTTGAGCAATCGGGTAATGTTTGACACAGTGAGC
This sequence comes from Anaerolineae bacterium, assembly GCA_025454725.1. Taxonomy (GTDB): domain Bacteria; phylum Chloroflexota; class Anaerolineae; order Aggregatilineales; family Phototrophicaceae; genus Flexicrinis. Next base: position 2,473 of record JALONW010000154.1, on the reverse strand, counting down.
CTATCCGTCTTAACATGTGCCAGCATCATACACGATGAACGGATGAAACCCACTCATGACTGACCAACCCCTCGACCCGACGCCCGATACCCAGACCCCTGACCAACCGTTCCAGCCAGACCCCAACTTCGTCCCGACACGGGCGCTGGTCATCGTCGCGCACGCTGATGACATCGAATTTGGCGCGGCGGGGACGATTGCGCGCTGGACGGCGGCGGGCAGCCACATCACCTTTTGCATCGTCACCGACAACGGCTCTGGCTCGGACGACCCCAACATCACGCGCCAGCAGTTGGCCGCTACCCGCGAGAAGGAACAGCGCGCCGCCGCTGAGGTCTTGGGCGTGGCGGAGTGCGTCTTCCTCGGCTACCCCGACGGCACGGTTGAGAATACGCTGGCGCTGCGCCGTGACCTCGTGCGCGTGATGCGCCGCGCCCGCCCCGACCTGCTGCTGACGATGGACCCGTCTACGCTGTTCCTGCCGACCAACACCTATATCAACCATCCCGACCACCGCGCCGTGTGCCAAGCGGCGATTGACGCGGTGTTCCCGGCGGTTGGGAATCGCAACATTTTCCCGGAGCTGTTGGCCGAGGGGCTGGAACCGCTGAACGTCCCGCATATTTGGCTGATGTTCAGCATGTCGCCTAACCTGACGGTCGATACGAGCGATACGTTCACCCGCAAGCTGGAAGCGCTGCGCCAGCACGCCTCACAGTTCCCGCCAGATTTCGACCCCGCCAGTTTCATCGGTCAATGGGACCGTGAGGCGGGCGAGAAGGCTGGGTTTATCTACGGCGAAAGCTACCGCGCCATGAAGATTTACTAGCGCCGGACATATCCCAACCCGCCCGCCACTATAACGGGGCGTCTAACACATATCCCAACCTGTTTTAGCGTTATCCCAACCCCTTCGATTTCAGCTAAATCAAGCAAAAAGCCGCCCAAAAATCACCTTGAGGCGGCTTTTTTATCCCAAGTTAACAGAGTCATATCCCAAGTGTGGGATATTGTGGTTTATCCCTTATATCCCAAATAGCCGGGTTGCTCAGTCATCGGCAGACGTTTTCGCACGGCACAGTGTCCTTGTTCTGGTCGAGACTGTCGTTACCCGCCCCGAGGCAGGCGTAAGCCTGCGCGCAGGTCAGTTCCGAGCAGGTGGCGGTCAGGCTGGGGCAGTCCACTAACACTGGCTCGACCACCGTGGGTATCGGTGATTGGGTGGGGTTAAGCTGGCTGACCGCCGCGAAGTAGCGCTGTTGCGCGGCGCTGTGTTCAGCGATGGCCTCGGCGTAGGCGTCGTCATCCCCAGATGCCCGTGCCTGTGCCGCCCGAATAACGGCATCGTAAGCGGCGAGGGCGTGGTCTCGTGCCTCGGCGGCGCAGGGTGGGAAGGGGCGAGCGGCGTAGGTGTCGCGCTGACGCTGGGCAGCCTCTACATCATCGGTTAGGGTCGGTTGAAACACCATTTCCCAGCTCATCACAGCGTTGAGGTCACAGTCCCGTTGAGGTGTTGGGGTGGCGACGTTTTGGGTAGGAAGTGCTGGTGGTGCGGCGGCTGAGATGTCGGGTGTGCAGGCGGTAATCAAAATGATGATAGGAACGATAAGAATAAGCTGGGCAAACATGCTTTTGACCCCCTGTTTTTCGCTTTGGATTCTTGAAACGGGGGAATCATAACGCGGTGATGCGGGAACGCTATAGCCAAAGTGTTAAAGGTCTGCGGCTGCCGCCAGCAGCGCCTCGCGGGTGGTCAGGCCCCGCACGGCGGCGGCGAAAGCGTGTAGATTAGGGCTGGCGTCGCGGATGGCGCGGATGGCGGGGCCGACCGGGTCTTCCCCCGCGATGCCGGGGATGCCGTCCACTTGGTAGCCGCCGTAGAAGGCGAAATAGGCTTGGTTCAGCTTGCGGATGGCGTAGCCGTTGGCAAAAAACAGCGCCCGGCGCTCCTCCATATACACCTCGGCTTCGTCTACTTTGCCGTCGGCCAGCAGGGCGTCCACGGTGACGCGGGTCTCGTGCATGGCCGCGCCAAAATCGAACGGCGGGGTGGTCTCTTTCGCGATGGTTTGTGCGGCGGGGTAGTTCTCGGTCAGCGGCTCACCGTAGTAGCGCGCCATGACCTTGCGCCCGACCTCCACCCCGAACAGGCTGGCGGCGGTCTCGTTGATGTGCCATGCCGGGTCGCTGAAATCGAGCGCCCAGCCCAGCGGGAACATGAAAAAGTAATGGTGAAGCCACTCATGGGCAAAGGTTTCTGCCGTCCAGCGCAGGTTAGACGATTCCAAGACCATCGCCGGATAGAGCGCGATGCCACCCAGCGGGACGACCAGCGCCGCGAGGTCAAGGTCATCATACAGGCGCTGTTCCAGCGCTTGGCGCTCCTCAGTGGTCAGCGCGTAGAGGTTAATTCCCTGTTGGAACACAATTTGGTCACGCGGGGAGATGACCAGCAGGTTGGGCAGGGGCGTCA
>JALONW010000516.1 GCA_025454725.1 Anaerolineae bacterium | reverse complement strand
CAACCGAACCAGCCGAAGCACTTATGCTGAATGCTCCCCCAGCATCAATATCAGGTGTGACAGAGATGGGTGAACCCACAGCTCCAGCACTTCCTGTGATGATGAAGTAGTATTGTCCTATAGCAAGAGTGGTTGATGCTGGAATGTCAATTTTACCGGACCAATTACCATTTGATGCACTGCTGTATTGGACTGACCAACCCCCAATACCGACTGATGAAGAACCAGCATTGAACAGCTCGATATAGTCACGGTTGTAAGGAGGGGTGCCGGAACCACTGCCGCCGCCGCCGTAAACCGCGCTGATGACGACGCCGCTGGCCGAAGCTTGGGCTGGTTGGGTAGAGGAGATGACCAGCGCCAGCACAGCGGCCAGCACCAGCAACCCCAGAGTTCGGGTAAAGCGCATAAAATCGGTCTCCAAAAGTGGTTGGACGGTGACACACATTGCACGGGCCGTTCACATGACCAGCCCATAACTCACGCAATTATCATCAGAAATTGTTAAAACACATCGGCTAAATTGTGAGTTAGAGACACAAAATCTGTAACAATCTCACAACGGTATTACAACATTTGTCGTTTTTGAGGGTAAAAGGGGTTTGGTATGGGCGCGCAGGGTCAGGGCGCAGATGCGACGGTGGGGCGTTGGTTGGTCATCCCGCGCACGCTGGTATTCGTGTTCAATGGCGACGACGTGCTGCTGATGAAGCGTGGCGCACACCGGCGGGTGTTCCCCAACAAGTACAACGGATTGGGCGGGCATGTCGAGCGCGGCGAACACCCATCAGAAACGGCTATACGGGAAGTGTATGAAGAGTCAGGGCTGACCGTGCGCGATGTGCGAGTGCGGGGCGTCCACCACATCGACGCAGGGGCTGACACCGGAATCGTGATGTATGTGTTTACGGCACAAGCCGACCAGCGCGAGATTAGCGTGACGACCGATGAAGGGACGCTGGAATGGGTCTCAGTCACGGCGGTGGCTGGGCTGGATGTGGTCGAGGATTTGCCGCTGGTGCTGCCCCGCGTCTTGGCGATGGCCGACGATGCGCCGCCGTATTTCGCCCATGTCAGCTATGACGCCGCTGACCAGATTGTGATGCGGGTGGGGTAGGATGCTGTCCGCTGTGCTGGATTGGGGTATACTACCGGCGTAGATGGATAGAGATGTATGGGCTGCAATGACGGATTCGCCGCAGGAAACGATTTATATCAAGGAAAAAATGACCGTGCGCGGACTTGCATGGCGTGCGGGGTGTATTGCCATTTGGCTGCCGCTGATTCTGCTGCCGTTCGTGCTGTTGATTTTGGCCGCCAACGGTGAAATTGTCATCTCGAATGGCGGCGATATGCCTGAACCAGAAGCCCACCCATGGCTGCGGGCGACCCTCATCATGGAAATCGACACACGCGGGCTGAACATCACACGGTCAAGTATCGCCAGCCGGGATGAGGGCGGGCTGACCTGTGTCCAGACCGATGTCAGCTTCTTGTTGTGGCAGGGTGAGGGCGAACCCGCCCGTTACTGTGATTGCTACGAACAGGTTGGCGAGGCATGGTCGTTGGTCTCGACTGAATCTGTGACGTGCGGGGGATAGCCGGATGGACGGCGGTCAGCTTATTCTGATTGGCGGCGGGCTGGCGCTGCTGTGCGTCGTCCTGTTCGTCATCGGGACGGTCTTTCAAGCGTTGGGCGTGGTATTTGGCCTCGTAGGGAATGTGTTGGAACTGGTGGTCAATCTGTTCAATACCGGCCCCATTCCTGGCTGCGGCTGCGTGATTGCCGTGGCAGGCGTGGCGCTGTGCGGCGTGATGATTGTCCTCGTCTCCAACATTGCGACGACATGCAGCGGACCGAACCCGGTGAATTTCTGTTTGTTTTTTGGGGGATGAGCGTGGCTCAACGCATGAATGGAAACCGGATGCCTAATCCGCACCCCGGCGCGGATGCCCTGCGCGGGGTGGCCGAGGCCGTCGGGCAGGTGGTGGTCGGTCAGTACCGGTTGGTCAACCGCCTGCTGATAGGGCTGTTGTGCAGCGGCCATGTCTTAATCGAAGGTGTCCCGGGGCTGGCGAAAACGCTCACAGTGCGGGCGTTGGCGTCGGCGCTGCACCTCAATTTCCAGCGCGTGCAGTTCACGCCCGATTTGCTCCCGTCGGACATCGTTGGAACCCAGATTTATAACCCACGCACGGGCGAATTTACCCCGCGCATGGGGCCGGTATTCACCAACCTGCTGTTGGCCGACGAAATCAACCGCGCCCCGGCCAAAGTCCAGTCAGCGCTGTTGGAGGCGATGGAAGAACGTCAGGTCACGCTGGGAGATGAGTCACGCCGACTGCCCGCACCGTTCATGGTGCTGGCGACGCAAAATCCCGTCGAGCAGGAGGGGACGTACCCTCTGCCAGAAGCGCAGCTCGACCGTTTCTTGCTCAGTACCCTCTGCCAGAAGCGCAGCTCGACCGTTTCTTGCTCAAGGTGGTGGTCGGCTACCCGACTCGTGAGGAAGAACGGGCCGTGATGGACCGGATGGGGGGTGAAACGCCGCCGATGCCGTCCCCGGTGATTGACGCCGACGGGTTGGCTGTGGCTCGTGCAGCGGCACAAGACCTGTTCATCGACGACCGGTTGAAAGAATACATTTTGTCGATTGTGGGCGCCACCCGTGACCCCGCCAACAACGGTTTTAAGCCGCTTGCGCCGCTGATTGCGCTGGGCGCGTCGCCGCGTGCGACTTTATCCCTGCTCAAGGTGGCGAAGGCACACGCCTTTTTGCGCGGGTCGGCGCACGTCGCGCCGGAAGACATCCGGCAGGTCGGTGCAGATGTGCTGCGCCACCGCATCGCGCTCACATTTGAGGCCGAGGCCGAGGGTGTGCCGGTCGAGAAAATTATCGAGAGCATCTTGCAGCGCGTCCCCATCCCATGAGTGATTTAAGCCC
>JALONW010000153.1 GCA_025454725.1 Anaerolineae bacterium | reverse complement strand
CTTGAATTCGTCGGCGGCGCGGCGCACCTGTGCCTGTACGCCGAGGTCGGCCAAAATCAGGTGGACGTTGGCGCTGCCGGTCGCATCGACGATGCTGGCGCGAGCGGCCTCAGCCTTTTCGCGGCTGCGGCACAGCATCACGACGGTTGCGCCGCGCTGGGCGAGTCCCTTGGCGGTGGCGAAGCCAATCCCGCTGTTCGCGCCGGTGACAATAGCGACCTTGCCGGTCAGGTTGGAAGTAGTCATGGGGGTAAACTCCTGTGAATATGAATTCATGTTCATTTTTATGCTATGAGAATTGCTGTATAATGGCAAGTAGGCCTTATCAAATACTCACACAGCGAAAAGTTGACCCTTTATGACCACGCTAACCGACGACAAACGGCGCGAGCCGCAGCAGCCGCGCAGCCAAGAGCGCCGCCAGCGTATCCTGCAATCGACCGCCGCCCTGCTCAACACCGTAGACTACGCGGCGCTGAACGTTGGGGCGATTGCCCGTCACGCCGGAACCTCGGTCGGGTCAATTTACCAGTATTTCCCGAACAAGGACGCCATCCTGCACGCGCTGGCCGAACAGTACCTCGACGAGATGCGCGAATCGGCGGCTGCCGTGTTCGTCACGCCGGGCGTGCCGCTGACGCTCCGGGTCGAGCAGGCAGTCGATTGGCTGGTGTCTTATTCAAAAGAGCATCCCGGCTTCCACCACATCATCAAGAGTGAATGGGTGTCGCCAGAGATGAAGGTTGCGGTTCAGGGGGTGTTTACCAGCATCCTGCGGTCGGTAGGGGAGATTATCGGGGAGGCCGCGCCGCACCTGAGCGCGCACCGGCGCGAGGTATGTGCCTATGTGGCGATGGGGATGCTGTGGGGGGTGTTGGAAAAATTCTCCCACACGCCGCCCGGCCTCCACGCGGACCTAATGGCCGAATTGAAGCGGGCGGCGGTGGGTTACTTAGAAGCAGTCGTGCGCGGGGATTAGCCGACCCACTCGCCCCAGCGCTCCGGCAGTGGCTTGCCCATCGCCTTGAGATAGACATCCAGCTTGCCGAACACAATCAGGACGGCCTGCGCGTAGGTGTCAAACTGCTGGACGAGTGTCGGCTCCCAGCCGCCCCGATTGACCGTGACGGTCTTCCCCTGCTCAAAACTGTAGCCCGACAGCGCCGACCGCAGCTTGCCAAATGTGCCATCGAAGGCGGCGAGGTAGTCGGTCGTCGTGCTGAGGGCTTGTGGGCGCTGGTAGGTTGCCCAGTCCTGCTTGAGGCTGATAAACGAGTCGGCATACGCGCCTTCAATTCCCGCTAGGTCGGCCAGCACCTCACCGAGGGTGGGATTGCCCGGCAGCGTGAAGGTGAGGTCAGTGTCGGTCAGGCCGTTGATGACCTGACGGCGCATGTCGTGGAAGGCCTCAGCGATAAACTCAATACCCTTATACAGGTTTTCTGGTTGAACGTCATTCATGGTAGGGTGTCTCCGCGGCGTGGTAAATAGAACAAATGTATTATAATACAGAGCGTTAGATTTGGCATGTTAGGGTCTTGTTATCTATTGGTTTTGGTGAGGTTTTCGTCTGTCAACCGTCAACTCTTTACCAAATTCAAATGGACTTTTTGGTCATTGCACAGCGGATTTTTTTTGACATGTGTCATGAGATGCGTTATTTTCTACCATAGCGTTGCGTTTGGTATCGTTTCCAAGCGGATGCATTGTTTTGTCCTGTTCAATACACTTTAAGGAGTATCTGATGGGCAAGAAGTTGTTCGTCTTCCTATCGTTGCTGGCGCTGTTGGCGCTGGCGGTCGCGCCGCTGGGCGCGCAAGACCGCGTTTTGGGTGAGATTACCCAGCGCATCATCGACCGTGGGTCGCTCATCTGCGGCGTCAACGACGTACTGCCGGGCTTCGGCTTCCGCAATGAGTCGGGTGAGTTCAGCGGCTTCGACGTGGATGTTTGCCGTGCGGTGGCTGCTGCTATCCTCGGTGACGCCAACGCCGTGACCTTCCGCCCGACCACCGGCGCTGACCGCCCGACCGTGCTGGCGTCGGGTGAAATCGACCTGCTGTCGCGCAACACCACGTGGACCCTCAGCCGCGACGTGGAGTGGGGTTCGACCTTCGCTCCGACCACCTTCTACGACGGTCAGGGCATCATGGTCCGCACCGACAGCGGTTTGGCAGCCATTGAGGACCTCGCTGGCGGCACCATCTGCACCAACGCCGGGACGACCACCGAGCTGAACATCACCGACGCGATGCAGTCGCGTGGGCTGGAGTTCAACCTCCAGACGTTCCAAGAGTTCAACGGCGCGATGGCGGCCTTCAACGAAGGTGCTTGCGACGCCGTGACCACCGACATCTCCGGCTTGGTTTCGACCAAGGGCGCGTCGGCTGACCCCGGTAGCTACACCATCCTCGAGATTGTCCTGAGCAAGGAGCCGCTCGGCCCTGTCAGCCCGCAGTCTGACGCCCAGTTCGCCGACATCGTGCGCTGGGTGGTCTACGGTCTGATTCAGGCCGAGGAGTTCGGCATCACCAGCGAGAACGTCGAGGAGTTCCTGACCAGCGAAGACCCCAGTATCCAGCGCTTCTTGGGCGTTGGTGAAAACCTCGCGGGTGATTATCTGGGCATCGACAATGACTTCATGGTGACGGTCATCCAGTCGGTCGGCAACTACGGCGAAATCTATGAGCGCAACCTGACCACCCCGTTTGGTCTGGAGCGCGGTGTGAACGCCCTGTGGACTGACGGCGGCCTGATGTACTCCATGCCGTTCCGCTAAATCCCATGTAATTGTGTGCGGCGGGGTGGTGCATCTGCCACCACCCCGCCGCATCTTTTGTAGGACTCATCGCATCTGTGAAGGACGAATCCTGTGGCTCTATTCCGGGACGAACGATTCATCAAAATATTCCTACAGCTCGTCTTTGTGGCGGTTTTCTTCACGGGTCTTATCCTGCTGGTGCAGAGTGTGGCCTCGGCGCTGGCGGCCAATAACCTGACCCCGACTTTCGCCTTCCTCGACGAACGGGCGGGTTTCGCTATCGCGGGCGCAGAGACCTACTATTCGCCTGATGACAGTTATTGGCGTGCCTATGTGGTCGGGTTGGAGAATACCCTGCGCGTGATTGTGGTCGGCCTACCTGTCACCACCATCTTGGGCATCATCGTTGGGATTATGCTGCTGTCGAGCAATTTCTTGGTCCGCAGTATCGCCCAGTTTGTGGTCGAGGTGCTTCGCAACACCCCACTGCTGGTGCAGTTATTCGCTTTTTATTACATCGTGATTTTGGCGCTGCCGCCGGTCCAGAACTCGATTGAAATCCCCGAAGGTAACCCCCTGCTGGTGCTGAATAACCGGGGGATTGTGTTCCCAGAACTGATTATGACCCCGCGTTTCGCCTTATTTGCGGTGATTGCGCTGGTCGGGGTCGCCATTGGTGCGGCGTTTTGGTCAGAGAGTGGAAAGATTATCGAGCGGACGGGGCGGGTCATCCCCCGTGTGCGCGGCACGCTGGCGATTGTGATTGGCGTTGGTATTTTGGGCTACGTCGTTGCGTCACTGCCACCCCCGCCGACCACCATTACGGTGGTGCGTGACGGTGGGACGATGGAGGTCGCCGTCAGCGAGAGCCTAGAGGAGAATATCCTCACCCCAGAGGAGCGCGCCTCGGTTGCGCGCACGCCGCTGACCATTCTTTACCCACAGCGGGCTGGCTTGCGCTACCAGAACGGCAATCCGTACACCGCTACCTATATCGCGCTGACGGTGAGCTTGATTATCTATACGGCGGCGTTCGTCGCGGAAATCGTGCGCGCCGGGATTATGGCGGTAGACCGGGGGCAGATTGAGGCATCGCGGGCGCTGGGCTTGAGCTTCGAGCGCACCCTGAGCCTTGTCATCCTGCCGCAAGCGCTTCGGGTGATTATCCCCCCGTTAGGGAACCAATACTTAAACCTTGCCAAGAACAGCAGCCTTGCGATTGCGATTGCGTTCGCTGACCTGTTCCAAGTCAGCACGACCATCATCAATCAGCGCAACCAGACCGTCTCAGTGTTTGCGATGGTGATGGTGACATACCTCATCATCAGCCTGTCGATTGCCTACGTAATGAATTGGATTAACGGGCGTTTCGAGCTGGTGACCCGTGATACCGTCATTAAGCGCCCGCTGTGGCGTCGCCTCGGCGACTGGGTGAATTACACTGTCCTGCGCCGCCCTCATGTTGAGAGATAGCCATGAGTTCTAATTCCCAACCGACCACCATCTACCAACAAGATGTCCCGCGCCGCCATGCCCCCATCACCGCGACAGGGGTGCTGGGCTGGATGCGCGCTAACCTGTTCCGCACATGGTTCGACAGCATTCTAACGGTCGTCGCCACCTTGTTCCTTATTTCGGCCATCATTGGGTTCATCGAGTGGACGGTTGGCGCGGCCAACTGGTACTCGGTGCTGCGGAACCTGTCCAACCTGATGGTCGGGTCGCTGCAAGCCTCGCCCGAAGCGCTGGTGCGGGTCAACTTGATGACGCTGCTCCTCGCCTTTGGTATCGGAGTCAGCCTGCGGGCGTGGTCACGGGTTGGGCTGCGCGGCTGGCTGTGGACGGCGGGGGTGTCGGCGCTGTTCGTCGTCATCCCGGCACTGACCAGCACACTCCCGCTGCCGCCGTCGATGGTGACGTCGGGGAGTATCGCGGTGGTATCGGGTTCGGTGAGCGAGACCCCTATCTCAACGTTTACTTTTATAGGGCGGGCGGGTGAGACCATCCGGTTGGCGGTGGCCGATGAGGCCGGGCAGGATGACCAGAACCTCGCCAGCATCAGCGCGTTTGGCGACCGCGCCGCCGATGCCTTGATTAACGCAGCGCGGGCGCAAGTAGCCGCCCAGACCCGTCTGGCTGAAATCGAGCGTCTGCTGTCTGATGAGTCTCTTGCGGCGGGGCAGCGCGCCTTGTTGACCAGTGAGCGCGATAACCTGACCGAGGATGTCGAGGTCATTAGCGAGCGCTACGCCCTTAACAGCGCTGATGTCGCGGTGCGGGTGTTGGCCGCTGACGGCGAAACTGTGCTGGTTGAGGGACTGCTGTCACCGGGCGGTGAGGCGCTGACCTATACCCTGCCAGAAGATGGTTGGTATATCCTCGACCACGCTGTTCAAGCTGAGGAAGCCAATACGCTCCTCCAACTGCAAGGCGTTTACCCGGTGCTTGAGCGCAGCGTCACTCGTACCCGGTTGGACGCTGACGGCAACCCGATGGTCTCACGAACTGGACAGACCCAGACAGAGAGCTTTATCCAGCACGTCCGCCTGACAGATGACTTTACGACTGAGGCGGCTGTCCCGCGCATTGACGGGGAGGACGTGACACGCTATCTGTTCGTCAACAACCAATACCGGGGTATTCGTGACCTGACAGATTACCTTGTGCTGCACTTTGGTCCGTTCTTCGAGCGTACGGGACGGGCAGTCCTGCCGAGTGTCGGGCTGGTGGCGCTGGGCTACCTGCTGATGCAGCTGTTGGACAGGGTGCTGCCGCCCGTCCCGCCTGCGCCCAAGCTGTCGCGCCGCGTCGCGTTTTGGTTGTGGTTTGCGATGCCGTTCGTGGTGTACTTCATCATCGCTGGTACGGATGCGCGGAATTGGGGCGGTCTGTTCCTGACCTTCCTGCTCACAGCAGTCGGTATCGTGCTGTCGTTCCCGATTGGTGTGCTGCTGGCGCTGGGTCGGCGCGCCGATGACCTGCCGGTCGTCAAATACTTTTGCATCTTGGTAATTGAGTTTGTGCGCGGCGTGCCGCTGATTACGGTGCTGTTCCTTGCATCACTGGCGCTGCCGTTGGTCAACCCCGCCCTGAGTGAGGTCCCCGGCGCGGTGCGGGCAATGGTTGCCATCACCATCTTCAGCGCGGCTTACCTTGCCGAAAACGTGCGCGGCGGCCTTCAGAGCATCCCGCCCGGCCAAGTCGAGGCGGCCAAGGCGCTGGGCATGAACCCGGTTCAGGTCACGCTGCGGATTACCCTACCACAGGCGCTGCGGGCGGTTATCCCGGCGCTGGTCGGGCAGTGCATCTCGCTGTTTAAGGACACCTCGCTGGTAGCGATTGTCGGCCTTGCGGACCTGACCCGTATTGCAGACATCATCGTCGCACAGGCAGAGTATATTGGTCTGCGGCGTGAGACTTACCTGTTCGTCGCGGCGCTCTATTTTATCTTCAGCTTCGCTATGGCCTACGTCAGCCGCAAGATTGAACTCAGCGGCAGCGGCGCGGCGCGTCAGGTTCAACTTTAAGCCCCGGAAAAAGAAGGATTCGTAATTCCATGAAGACCACGAACGCAGAAGCGATTATCGTCTGTAACAAGGTGAACAAGTGGTACGGTGATTTCCACGTGCTGCGCGATGTCAGCGTCCAAATCGCGCAGAAAGAGGTGGTGGTGGTCATCGGCCCGTCGGGGTCGGGCAAATCGACCTTCATCCGCTGCATCAACCGCTTAGAGGAACACCAAGAGGGCGACATCATCGTTGATGGGATTCCGCTGGGGAACGACGTGCGGAACATCGCGGCCATCCGCAGCGAAATCGGGATGGTGTTCCAACAGTTCAACCTGTTCCCACACCTGACGGTTTTACAGAACATCACGCTTGCCCCGATGCAGGTGCGTCGTCAGAGCCGCGCCGAGGCCGAACGCAAGGCGATGGAGCTGTTGGAGCGCGTCCGTATCCCAGAGCAGGCCAACAAATACCCCGGCCAGCTTTCGGGCGGTCAGCAGCAACGCGTGGCGATTGCCCGTGCGCTGGCGATGGAGCCGAAAATCATGCTGTTCGATGAGCCGACTTCGGCACTCGACCCGGAGATGATTAAAGAGGTGCTGGAGGTCATGAAAGACCTCGCTCGCAGCGGTATGACCATGATTTGCGTGACGCATGAGATGGGCTTCGCGCAGGAAGTGGGCGACCGCGTGCTGTTCTTTGACCAAGGGCGTATCGTCGAGGAAGGGACGCCGGAGACCTTCTTTGACCTCAGCGCCGAACACCACGAGCGCACACGGGCGTTCCTCGACCAGATTCTTTAGAGATGAGTGATGGGTGCTGATTGATGAGATGGTGTTTGCAAATTGGTCGGATATGAAAAGATTAGCGGGTAAATGATGTGAGAGGGCGCAGCGCGCTGCGCCCCTACAGCCGAAAACGGTCGTTTGACTTATTGGTTTTTAGGCCGCTAAGTAGGGTCGAGGCTTGCCCGCCCGCTAATACCACAATTCCCCAAATCCCTTCTAACGAGAGAGGCACGGGTGAGGTTCTACGTCCCCGTCTTGCTTGTGGCAGGCGGGGACGTTTTTGTGTCTGGCGCGGGTGCATCGGTCTCGCCGACCGCCCATGTCAACCCGCGCACCGACATCAACATGCCCAACTGCGCCATCTCCTTCGCAGGGATGGGCATCCGGTTCTCGACCCACCACCAAATCATGCCGATTTGCGCGCCCGCGCAGTAGGCCGCTAATAATTTGAGCGGGACGTTGGGCTGTTTGCCGGGCGGGACCAGCTCGACCAGCATCGGCTCGATGATGTCCTGTAGGTAGGTGCGGACGCGCCCCAAGAACCCAATGCTGCCCCTTGGACTCAGCATCGCCGCATAGAAGTCCGCGTATTGACCGACATGGATGAAGTCCTGTGCGGTGGCGAGTTCCTCCCAGCCGTTGTTACCTGCCTCGTGGATGCTCTGAGCCAGTTGGTCGTAGATGAGCTTCATCCCGCTGAACATCAGGTCGTCTTTGTCGCGGAAGTGGAGGTAAAAGGTGGCACGGGCGACGTTTGCCCGGTCGGCGATGTCTTGGATGCTGATGGCGTCGTAGCCCTTCTCGACAATCAGTGCCATCAACGCGTCACGCAAGGCGGTAATGGTCCGCTCAACGCGCCGGTCTGTTTTTTTCTGGTCGCTCATCTGAAATAAGCCTCTCGTCTAGTAATTGACAGCTTGCTCAAGTCGGTTGTTGACATGAATTGCGGATTCAAACCATTATAAGACATCATGCCCATTAAAATACAGGATGACCAACAATACCATGTCGGCTGCCCCCTCTCTCCCGCAAATCCAACCGCTGCCCGCTGGCCTTGACCTCGGCAGCGGCCCGCTGGCACTGCTGCGCGCCATGCAGACCTTTTCCGACCCGCTCCAGACCATGATTGACCTGACCGCCAAGCATGGTGACACCTACAGCGTTCGCATCGGTAATACGACCATGCTGTTGGTCAGCCGACCGGAACACATGCACGCCGTATTGGTCGAACATGCCGACGCCTTCTATAAAAGCCCAGACTACAGCGACCCGCAGCGCGGTATTGCCCGATTCGTTGGGCAGGGTCTACCTACAGCGACCTGATGGTTAAGAACTGGAAGGCCGGTGCGCGGTTGGACATCGCCCATGAGATGATGACCCTGACCATCCAGATTGTCGCCAAGTCGCTGTTCGACGTGAATATGGACGGCGCGCTGGCGCAGCCCATATTCGACGCGATGAAGGAGCTTCAGGACATGCAGGGGATGATGAGCATCCTTCCGACGTGGGTCCCGACCCCCGCCGAACTGCGCCGCCGCAAGTCGCTGCGCGAGATGGACGCGCTGGTCTACCGCATTATCGAGGAGCGCAAGTCCAGCGGTGTCGATACCGGCGACCTGCTGTCGATGTTGGTGGCGGCGCGGGACGAGGACGGTCAGCCGATGGACGACCAGCAAATCCGTGATGAAGCGGTGACGCTGTTCCTTGCCGGTCACGAGACGACTGCCAACGCGCTGAATTGGACATGGGTGCTGCTCTCGCGCAATCCAGAAGTTGAGGCCAAGCTGCACGAGGAACTCGACCGGGTACTGGCAGGGCGTCTGCCGACATTGGCTGACCTCGAACATCTGCCGTACACCGATTGGGTGGTCAAAGAGGCCATGCGCCTGTACCCGCCCGCGTGGTCGATTGGCCGT